>CALBPW010000156.1 GCA_937899145.1 uncultured Bacteroidota bacterium | reverse complement strand
TATTTTACACCATTTATCTCTTTTGCGAGTTCGCTCGGATTAACGTCGGTAATTTCCTCGTACATATCGAATAGGTTGCCATAGCGTTGGCGGACAACATCGATGCCAAGGCGGTTGATAGCCTCTGAGAAATCCAAGAACACAGCCAAACCTGTGTTGTTTACGCCAAAGCCTTTATCGCAGCGTTCTTTGGCAGCGCGGCTGGCAACATCGCGCGGAACAAGGTTTCCGAATGCCGGATAACGGCGTTCCAAGTAGTAGTCGCGGTTTTCTTCCGGAATATCAGAGCCTTTGATTTCGCCGCGTTGCAGTTTTTTGGCATCTTCGATATTTTTTGGAACCCAAATGCGGCCGTCGTTGCGGAGCGATTCTGACATAAGTGTCAGTTTTGACTGCTTGTCGCCATGAACCGGGATACAAGTTGGGTGAATCTGTACGTATGACGGATTTGCGAAATATGCGCCTTTACGATAAGCGGCGATAGCTGCCGAGCAGTTGCAGCCCATTGCGTTGGTTGATAAGAAGTAAGCGTTTCCGTAACCGCCTGTTGCCAAAACAACTGCGTGAGCGGCAAAACGTTCAAACTTGCCAGTTACAAGGTTTTTAGCGATGATGCCACGCGCGCGGCCATCAATCATAACAACGTCGTGCATCTCGTAGCGGTTGTAGCTTTTTACTTTTCCGGCTTTTATTTGGCGGTTGAGCGATGAGTAAGCGCCAAGCAGAAGCTGTTGTCCAGTCTGGCCTTTGGCGTAGAAAGTACGGCTGACTTGTGCGCCTCCAAATGAGCGGTTGGCAAGCAAGCCGCCATATTCGCGAGCGAAAGGAACGCCTTGAGCAACGCATTGGTCGATGATGTTGCTTGAAACTTCAGCCAAGCGATAAACATTGGCTTCGCGAGCGCGATAGTCGCCACCTTTTACGGTATCGTAGAAGAGGCGGTAAACTGAATCGCCGTCGTTTTGATAATTTTTAGCCGCATTGATACCACCTTGTGCCGCAATTGAGTGAGCGCGGCGTGGCGAGTCTTGAATGCAGAAGTTTAAGATATTGAAACCCATTTCGGCAAGTGTTGAAGCGGCTGAAGCGCCAGCTAAGCCAGTACCGACAACAATAATATCAAGTTTGCGTTTGTTGGCGGGGTTCACAAGTTTCTGATGAGCTTTATAATTAGTCCATTTTTCAGCTATCGGACCTTCTGGAATTTTTGAATCTATAGTAGCCATAGTCTATTTCGAATAATTAAAGTTAACAATTAGCAGCACAACGATTTAATGTATGTGATGATAACAACTGATGCGAAACCTAAGAAGATGACAGTTGTTACAATGTTTGAGATGCAACGCCAACGGTCCATCCAGATTTTGTTGTTCCAGCCAATAGTTTGGATAGCACTCCAAAAGCCATGGCTCAGGTGGAACCAGATAGCGACAAACCAGATAAGGTAAAGTACAACAATCAGTGGTTTGCTGAAGTAGAATTGAATCCAAGCGGCGCCGTCGGTTGGTGCGAATTGATTAGTTGCTCCGACAAGTTCGGCAAACATCATTTTGTACCAAAAGTGGCTAAGGTGCAATACTAAACCTAAACAAACAATGATACCTAAAATCAGCATATTTTGCGATGCCCACTCAACGGTTTTTGGTGTCGCTTGGTTTGAGTAGCGTTCAACACCGCGCGCTTTTCGGTTTTGCATTGTTAAGATGAAAGCATAGATAATGTGCACAATTGCGCCTAATGCCAAAACTGCAGTGCCAATCAACGCATACCAATTGGTACCAAGAAACTCGCAGACAGCATTGTAAGCCTCGCCACTGAATACTGCCACAAGGTTCATCGACATGTGAAACAGCAAGAACAAGACTAAGAAAAGCCCCGATACGCTCATTACCAGTTTCTTTCCGATAGAAGATAAATTGCTCATAGTTTAAATTTTTGATAGTTACTTAAAGTCGCAAAATTAACAAATTTCGGGTTGCAAATATAGTGGTGATGTATTTTTGTGGGAAAAATGTTACGATAGATGCTATTGTGTGAATGTCATAAAGAAGCTGAAATTGAAAAAGTCGAATCTTTTGCAAGACCCGACTTTTTCTGGTTATAAACAAATTTAAGTGGTTATCAGAATTTTACGATTTTTTGGATTGTGGTTTTTCCATTACTGATAAATTTAGCCATATAAACACCATTGCTCAAATTGCTAATGTCGATTTGCTGTTTGTAGCTGTTTATATCTATGCTTCGGATAATGTATCCGCCTTGTGTTGTTATCAGCAGTTCGCCTTTGCCGCTATTATTGTGGAAGACAAACAATCCTTTTGTTGGGTTTGGCACTGCTTTGCAAACAAATTCTTCATCAGCGCTGGTGTCGCCATCATAGTTGTCGAACCTGACGCGTATTAGTTTTTGAGCATAACCATAATTTCCATCAACATCAACTTGTTTTAAGCGATAATATTGCCAACCTTCTATTGGTGTATTATCTTCAAATTTGTAATCAATTTTATCGTTTGAATCACCATTGCCACTTGTTATTCCTATGCTTTCAAATTTGATGCCATTAACCGACCGTTCAATCTCGAAGTAATCGTTATTATTTTCTGACAATGTTGACCAAGTAAGAGTAATATTGTTGTCAATTTGTTTGCCTGTAAAGTTAACAATATCAACTGGTAGCGGATTTACTTCAGGGTCGGTTGAGCCAAAGGTGTACGGGCTGTATGAAGTTACAGCTTTAGTAAGTATCCAACCACTATTTTCGTCGCCTGATTTCGAATCCACCTTAACCATCTCCCATTTGTCGGTTGATGAGTTGTAGTGGGCGGCGCATAATTTATCAATATCGGTAATACCGCTTGCTTCGCCGTTTTCCCAATATAGTTTCAGTTGGCTGTCAGCTGTTCCGTAAATATCCCAATACTCCATGACGCTGACCCGCTCTAACCCTTCCACTTTGTCTTTTTCGTTAGCTTCGGGGTTTGCAACAGCCGAATAACTGACTGTAAAGTATGTATCGGCATCAGCATCTTTCGGTGTTACGCCTAAAAACGCACGGTGTCCGCCACTGCCTGTCGGGAATGTAAATGGTGATGAGCCATATTTTCGCATTGTTCCGTCGACATACGATTTTACATTGGCACTTGTAGCGTTGGCTGCTGGCTCGAGAACAATTTCCTTACCACTGCCTACCGTAATAACGCCATTGCTAAGATTAAGTGCGCCATTGATAGTTACATTACCGGTAGTTGAAACGCCTTCTTCGTTATTAACGGTCAGGTTTTGGTAATCGCCTTCGCCACTAATGCTTTGAGCCGCGCTGCCATTCAAGGCGATGGTGCCGTTGATAGTTCCGTTATTTGTAATATTTCCTTTTACATTATTGGCGCTACCGAAATTGACAGTACCATTATTAGTTAAGTTGGCGAATGTGTTTACGCCTGACACTTCGTGATTTCCGCTTGTAAAGGTTACATTACCTGCTTCGGCGGTAAAAGTGCCACTATTATCAAGATTGCCTTTAATAGTAAGCGTATTGCTCTTTACAGTAACGCTTGCTCCGGTACCAGATCGGAAGAGCGTCGTGTAGGGAA
>CALBPW010000155.1 GCA_937899145.1 uncultured Bacteroidota bacterium | reverse complement strand
GAGATCGTACATCTCAAAGGGAATCGCGCCGCCCCCGCCGCCGAAGAAGCCGATATCCGACTCTTCCGGCGCTTCCGGCTCCGGCTTGGAGGATTTCTCAGGTTCCTCCAGCTTCTCCGGCAGGAGCTTCCGCCCTATGGCCGCGCCGTCCCCGTCCAGATTCAGCCTGGCCTGCTCCCCTGCCCGGGCCTCCCGGACCAGGGCCAGATGGTTGATTCGGATGTTCCGCTGAATGGCGTCGTACCGCTCCCCGTGATAGACCCCCGGCGTCTCCTCCAGATCCAGCTCGTAGCCCAGAGACAGCTCCCGCAGGGGGCTGTTCTCCAGCTCCTTTGTGTCGTGAATGACGATCTCCGCCCGCAGGTCCTCCCCGCTGGGAATGCCGTCAGACAGGATCACACCGATGGCGTGCTCCGAGACGTTGTCCCGGCAGATCAGCCCCGCGTCATGGGTCAGAACGATGGGCTTTCCCCGGTAGGACTCCAGACTCTCCGGGCAGAACACCTCCTCCGGCAGCCGAAGCTCCCGCCGGACAGTCCCGTCGCTCCGGGGATAACAGAACACCCCTGTGGAGGTCACAATGGGCTTATCCATCCAATACCCCTCGCTGGTGTACCCCGTCTGCTCCAGCGGCACGCTGTCCATCCGCAGCACCCGCGTCTCTGTCTTGCTCTCGATCAAATAATCACCTCGTTTTCCTCTGTGCGAAAGAAAGCAGATGAAGACAAACCCGTGTTTCTGATCTTCACGCTTCCCTCTCCGCTCTTCACGCTCTCGTTCTCCCAGGGGAACTCGTTGCCGGCCTTTCCGCGTGCGGCATACTCCCACTCAGCCTCGGTAGGCAAGCGGAAGCGCTTGCCTGTCTTCTGGTTCAGCTTGCGGATAAACTCTTGGCAATCGTTCCAGCTGACATTTTCCACAGGATAATTGTCGCCTTTTTTGAAACTGCTTGGGTTGCTGCCCATAACGGCGCGCCATAGGCCTTGCGTAACCTGAGTCTTGCCAATTCTGAAACTGCTTAAAGAAACTTGGTGTACAGGGTCTTCATCCATTTCCGCACATTCATCATAATTTGGAATTGTGGTATCGGGTTCGCGTCGCAGAAAACCGACAAACCTTTTTTTGCTGTGAGCACCCATCCAAAATGTTCCACCCTCAACATACACCATCTCCAACCATCTATTCAAAGAATTTTGTTCTTCTTCCATTTGACGCTCTTTCTGCTCCGCCGCTTCGCGTTCGGTCTCTATCTCCTTTAGCCTGATTTCAAACATCTTGTCGGCATTAGGCATTGTAATGTTTACCGAATAACTGTCGGCTTCGTTTTTAAGACTGACAAACCGCATTAGATACTCGCCTTGCCGCAATGGCAATTTTGTTATGCGCCCAACGTGTGCTTCTGCCATCGGCTCATCGTCAACATAAATTTTACAATCGACATCGGTGCTGAATTTCAGATTAGGGGTTTGGTTTTCCGTTGGTTGAACCACTGGTGCTTCGCGTCGCGTTGGGGCGTAGGCTGCAGGCTCGCAAGGATTTATATCTTCCAAAATCTCAGCAGCCGTTGGTCTGTTCCAAGTTTCTTTAGCCAAGCAGTTTTGCATAAGGTTGTTCAGTTGGGTGCTGAAGCCTTCTAATATGGGCATTTCCGCTCCGTTTTTCAGCATTATGCCGCCTTGTCCCATAAATGGCAAGTCGCCTGTGGCCATCTCGTAGATGGTTACACCCAAAGCCCAGACATCGCTTGCCATAATGGGCACAGGCTTTGCCTCAAACAGTTCCGGTCCCATATATGGTATGCTGCCGCCAACCGAACCCGACACCTCGCGCCCCGACTGCCTCAGCATTGTGCTGCGCAGGCTTACGCTAATGCCGAAATCGGTTATGGCATAGTGGCCGTCGGATTTCTGAAGAATGTTGGCCGGTTTGATATCCTGATGAACAAGCGTTGGCTTGCTGTCGTGCATATAGGCAAGCCCGGCTGCCACATCGGCAATAAAGTGCCACAACTGCCGCTCGTCAATCCTGCCTATTTGGGCGGTAGCACTCACTGGGCAGTATTCCAACACAAGATAGGGGTGTCCGTCCCACTCGTCGTAGTACGATGGTGTCAGCAAATTATCGTGATGCAAATGTGCCACCTTGCTGTATTCCTTGCGAAACTCGCTGCATCCGTTGCCGTCCATTGCAACGTAGAACTTCAGAGCCACATCGTGTCCGAGAAAGGTGTCGGCAGCAAGCCACACCTCGCCAAACGAGCCACGGCCAATGTGCTGCTTCAGTTGGTAACGGTTGCCGATTATCTGATTCTGCTCCATTTCTATTTTAATGAATTATTAGAAGATGTGCTGTCGCTTGGTGTTATTCCGGCTTCGTGGCTGCCTTCTATTAGTGTCAGCCCCGGAGTGTTGCTCTTTTGTTCTGAAATTGTTGTGTCCGGCTTGTTTTCAGCCGGTTCGTCATGCGTTTTGGCAGCCGTGGCATTCTGATTGGCAATTGTGTTTGGTTTGCCGCTTTTTCCTATTCTATTTTCGCCGCGTGGTTTTTCTTCATTTCCTATTTTTTCTTCATCTATTTCTTCTACTATAATGCTGTCAGAATCAGTTTTTTGCAAAGCGGGATTGGAATCAGAAGGTTGCTCCATTATGCCTTCCGGTTCATCGGTTGGCATAATCTGCTCTCCGTTTCTGCCCGAAAGCCAATACCACACAACGCCACCGCCGATAATAAAAGCCAACAGGACGGCAAAAGCATAACGGATTTTTTTCTTTGGAATAACAAAAACACTTTGAGTAACAGCGTTTTGCAAATTATTTTCGCTGTCCGCCATGTTTATTTTGGGCGTTGCCGTTTTACTCTCGTCTTTTTGCGGCATAATGTTAGGGCTGCCGGTTATCTGGCAAAGAATTGCCGTTACATTATCGTACCAGTCCGATTTTTGTGCGGCATCAAAAAGAGCTTGCCTGCAATAGGTCATCGACTCGGTATTATTGGCAATAATGTCTTGCAGATTATAAAGCGAAACTGGTTGTCCCGACTCGTATTTGTCGGCTTTGTCGTAAATAACGCCGCTCAGTCCGTCGCTGCAAAGCAGAATTATATCGTCTTGAAACACATTGAAATGGCGTGTTTCAGGGCGGGCCGGACCTGAGGGGTCGCCCAAGCTGCGGGTTACAATGTTGCCTTGCGGATGCCCGAAGGTGTCGCGATAGGTTAGAATGCCCTTGCGCACAAGGTCCTGCACGTAGGAGTGATCTTCCGACAGTGGCTCGATGCCTGTTTTTGGGTTGAACCGGTAGGCGCGGCTATCGCCACACCAGCTGATGGTTATTTCAGTTCCAACCATCCAAGCCAGAATGATTGTTGACCCCATATTGCTGTGTTCGGGGTTGGCTATTTCGTCATCTTTTATGCGCTTGTCGGCTTCAACAATAAGAGTTTCGAGGTATTGCTGACGCTGTTTTTTGTCGGCTGCCATTGAAGGCGCGACCTTGCCGGGCGCGAAAAAATCCTCAACAGTTTTTATTGCGATGGCAGAAGCTACCTCGCCGGCATTCATTCCGCCCATTCCGTCGGCTACTGCCATCAGCATTCCGCAATCTGACAGATTGATTATCTGGTCGGGGACAAAATGGTTAGACTGATTGTCGGACAAGTTGTCGTCAACGTAAAAGCAATCTTCGTTGCCATTGTTGTAGGCTTGCGGATTATATTTTCCGGCCGCATCGGAATAGGCTGCAAGTTTGAATTGGATTTTACTTTTCATAACTATCTGGTTTTCCGGTTTTTATTACTCTGATTGTTGGCTGGCTGTTCGGGAGTTATCGGGGTTAGTTCGCCCATAGAAGCGGCCGGTTGCCTGACTTGCCTAACAAAAGGGGTTACAAGTTTCCACTCGTTGTCTTTTTTGACAATAATGCCTGTCAGCATAAATTTCACATTGCCAATGGCACTGAATTGCGGTGTTACAAAAACTCCGCCTAAAACATTGGTATAAGGCTTACTGCTTATAATAACCTGATATTTAGGCTGATTCATTTTATGAAACAGCATTGTGTCGGAAACAGTGATGTTGCAGGAGCGTGCCTCAATGATTAGCGAATCGGTGCGGTTGACGGTGTCGTTGGATACCACCCAAAGCAGCCATCCCTGTTTGTTGCCTGCTACGGTATCGGGTTCAAGTCCCTGCGCGTCGAATGGTGTTTTGGCAGTCAGATAAACCATATCCGATTCGTTTTTTTTGCAGCCTGTGCTGTCGAAAGGGAAGCCTCGCAGAGCCGAATCGGCCACATATTTGAATTGCGCTCCGGCATAAATTGGCAGATAGCCAGCCTTGTAGCGCTGATAGTTGGGGTCGGTAAGCCAAGGAGCCACAAATTGGCTTGTATAGCACAATCCGCCATTCAGGCGCACGGCTATTGACAGCGATTTGCCAAACTCATTGCGGCCGTCGAGTCCATAATACAATTCGGCGTTGCGGTCTTTTACCTTGTAGGTTTGCTCAACTACAAGCAAGCTGCCGCCAACCGATTCGGTAACCAACCGGTTCTCTGATTGCTGAATTTGCGCTTGCGACATTGTGGCAAACGCCATTGCTGCTATTGTTACTGTTATTCTTTTCATAATTATCGCTATTTAGTAAATTTCAGAAATTGGAACAATAAAACCTAAAGAACGACCTGTTATTGCCGATATAACTCCGACAACAACTATCTGTCCTTGTGCGTTTATGACCAATGCCGGGCCTCCCGAATTGCCATGCTCAATGTTGGAGTTTGTTGTCAGAATCACGTCATTCTGCAGTCCGGGTGTGGCGGTGGTGGCTGTTGACGAAATTGGTGTTATGTCGGTTGGCGAATTTGCTCCAAGGCCGTGCGGAAAGCCCAGAATCTTTAGCTCGGTATTGCGTGGCAATTGATTCGACAGTGCGGCATCCGCTTTAAGTCCACTGCGGTCGTCAACATTAACCCATGCCACATCCGACGGATTATCCCATGCGTGTATTATGACTGTTCCGTCGTCTAATGTTTCGCGAGTGTCGGCATTGCGTTTGTATTTGAATTGTGTGTTTTTGAATGTGAACCGCTTGCCTGTTGACGATATGGCTTCAAGCCACACATCGATGCGGCCACCGTTGCTGGCAATCAGATTCAATAACACATCGGTTGTGTCGTTGAAATCAGGATACATCCATGGTTCAACCACGTGGCGGGCAGTAACAAAACGTCCGTCGGAAAGCAGGAAACCTGTTCCCGTCCAATTGAAATCATCAATTTCTTCAGAGCGTCCGTCGGGTGCCGTCAGCTTCATTTTGGTTGTATGGATGAAGAAAACATTTGGTATGCAGCTCTCAATAGCCTGATTAACAGATTCCTGCGATACAACAGCCGGCTCAACTGCAGCCACTTGCGGTCCATCGTGAACCACAGGCGGCCGGCTTGCGGCAGCGCGCCTTATGCTGTCCAAACGGCGGGCAAGTTCCTCTTGCTTGCGGCGTTGCTCCTCAAATTTTTGTTGAATTCTTTTCGTGGCCTTTTTCTGTTCCTCGTTTTGAGCCGCAAGTTCAGCTATCGTCTGCTCATTAATGCGGTGCACACTGTCGGCCGTACGCTGTTGCTCAGCTATTGTATTGCCCTGTGCTCTGATTGTTTGGTGCTGGCTGATTCCAAACCAGACACCACCGCAGATAAGAAGCACCAAAGCGCACACAAGTGCCGTAACCGCTGTTTTGTAGGGCCGCAGAGCCTGATTGATGAACATCGGGACGCGCTGTGTGAGTCCGATGCTTTTGATGAGCGAGCCGCTGCCCTGAGGCACCACAAATCCGAGTTTCGGGCCGTTGGTTGACAGTTGAATTTCATCGCCACTTTGCAGATACCACTCGTTGGCAACGGGGTGCCCGTTCAGATATGTAGGGTTGGTTTTCGAAAGCTGGATGAGTTTCCAATTGTCACCATCGCGCACAATGGCGGCATGCTCGCGGCTGACGGTCTCAAACGACTCATCGAAGCGCACTTGGCATTTGGGATTGCGCCCGATTTTTATTTCATCAACAATGATTTTTTGTGCTTCGCCCGCCTTATGATACACCGACGACACTTTATGCTGCAACTCGTAGTAGGTACGCCCACCACCGCCAAACAGCGACTTCATTCCCGAACCCACTGTTCCTGATACTGTTTGCTTAAATTCTGACATAGTATTTATATTTTAGAACTAATCAAATATTAACATAAACAAAATAATGCCTACTGGTATTGCCACTATTATTCCTGCAATATTCCAACGCTTTTGTTTTTGGTCGAACTGGTCGGCTTCTTCTTGCGACGATGTTATTCTTTCTTCTTTCCACGCCCATTCGTTTCCGATATGGCCTACTACTAAGCCCACTAACAACTCTAAAACAAGCGACAAAATTGTAGCCCACTGTGCGTCACTGAAAAAAATTGTGTCGATAGAATCTAATACTCCCATCACTAAAAACAACCACCAATGATGATTGAACAATCCCCATAATCCGGTTAGCATAAATGCTCCCCAGTTAAACTCTCTAAGGCAATCTGGCCTATATCTTTTTTGTGGTTTTGGCTCGTTGTAGCTATTGTCAATATCTATAGAAGAGTTTGAATAATCTTCTTCTTCATAATTATCAGCATTTTCATCATCAACTGATTCAACCGATTGTGGTTTAAGTTGTGTAGCGCGGTTGTCGCGCAGTTGAGTAGCACGGTCAGTCGCCAGCAGGGCGTCTATCTGCCGCCACGAAAGCGAATAAGCCCTCGACAAGAGAATGCTGTCGCCGTGCCTGATTATTACAGCAGTGTTATGCACCCGCTGACTGTTGATATATGAGCCGTTAGTGCTGTGGTCCTCGAACCGATAGCCTGTATCGGTCAGACTGATAGTTGCGTGGTGTCCGCTAACTGTTTCGTACTCAGAACTGACAACAATATCGTTGTCAGAACTGCGTCCAACGGTGATTTTTGTTTTCATCACATTAACTTTTATAATTGTTACACATCATTTTTAACATCATTACCGGTCCTGTAATCCAGTCCGATATCCTCCGCAAAGTGTTCTTTGATATACTCTCGATACTTTACAGCGAATTCTCCGCCCCGCTGTTCCAGCACCAGTGGAACAAGATACTTTCTATTATCCCGGAACATATTGCGCATTTCTATCATAACCTGCTGAAAGTTGCCTGTATCTCTGTTCTTACTCTCCACAGTGGTGATAAGCAGATTCATCATGCGTTTTTTGATATCATCCAAGACATCATCGACCCATTCATAGTAATAATAAAATGTAGACATATGAATCCCGGCTTT
>CALBPW010000154.1 GCA_937899145.1 uncultured Bacteroidota bacterium | reverse complement strand
GGCGACCACCGAGATCTACACTCTTTCCCTACACGACGCTCTTCCGATCTGCAACTTATCCAACCAGAAGTCGATAAACTTCTTCCAGAAGTATGCCACAACGGCAATTACCAAGGTGGCGATGAGGACAGGGACTGCAAAGAGTTTGAACAAGACCCCTGCCGCAACAACTCCGCCGACAACAGCGGCACCTTTTATGACTCTACTGGTCTTCATGCTTTCACCCTATAAAGTTCTAACGCAATTGGTTGTTCGCCATTGGCAAAACGCTCATAAAGCAGTGTTACAACCTTACCAATGTACGATTTAGGCGAAACCGGACCGGCGGCAAAATCGTCATCGACACCGGGCATCGGAACGCCTGCGGCATTTTTGAGCAGATAGCCTTTCTCGGTTATTGTAAAGGTTACCATTTGCAGCGATGGTGAGCGGAAAATCTCGAGCAGACGCGCCCAATCTTGAGCATTTGTGCTATCGGCTGTAAGTGATTCCATAATTGAACCAACAACAGTTTTTTCAACCGTGCCGCTCGATTTCAGGGTAACAAGTGCGCCAATATTGTCGTGAGGTCGATACATTTTTTCGATAATCTCGTAGTCGTATCCTTCAGCAACCACAAGTCCACGGTCGAGTACGCCTTTGTTCAGAAGGTCTTGCACTACATTTGCCTGAAATGCCCTGAAGATGTTGCCTGCGCCAAAGTGAATCCAAAATGGGTTCTTTTTGGTTGCTGCCTCAACTTGTTCGCGGTCGAATTTTGGAAGCGAATAGCCTTTTGCTTCCCATTCTGCTGTGTTTTGTAAACCTTGTTTCGTAAGTTTCATAATATAATCTTTTGTCATATAAGTTTTATCGATACGTTATTTTTCAGATTATCAATATATTACATTCCACAACATAATACAAATAATAATCGCATTTTTGAGAAACAAAAGAAAAGATTTTTTACGAACCTTCAACCGAAAGTAAAAAAAGTTTTGGCGTTAGAAGTTTGTGTTTTATGTTTTGCGTTTGTGTTTTTACATTTGCAAAAAAAACGATATTGATGGATGAGGTTAGAATTGACAAATGGCTATGGTGCGTAAGGCTTTTCAAGACGCGCAGTCAGGCAGCCGATGCGTGCCACAAAGGACATATACTTATAGGTGATGTGGCTATTAAGGCATCGCGAGTGGTGAAAGAAGGCGAGATAGTAGAAGTAAAACGGAATCCGATTTTATACCGATACAAGATTATTGGATTGCCAGCATCGCGAGTGTCGGCAAAGCTTGTACCACAATATTTGGAAGACCTTACGCCCGAGCAAGAAATTGTCAAACTCGACCTTATGCGCGCCAACATCAATGGGCAACGCGACCGCGGCACAGGCCGCCCCACCAAACGCGACCGCCGTATGCTTGACATTTGGATGAACGAGGATAATTAGAACACTCCCGATAGTTATAATCCAACCTTCTTGCCCAATAACTATCGGGGACTTGCCCCATCCCAACCTCCCCCCCTTCAACCTTTCCGGTTCTCTATCCCAACCGCCATCGGAACTAAACATTGTAATCAATAGCACTTTGCAACTGAGTTGCACTCCTTCCCTCATACTTTTGTTTCATCAAAAAAAGTTAAACAATATTTAAACAGTACTACAATGAAAAAAACATTTAAAATTGAGGTTGATTGCGCAAATTGTGCAAACCTTGTAGAAGAAGCGGTAAAAAAAGTAAACGGAGTTAAAGATGCAGTTATCACATTTATGACTCAAAAAATGAAGATTGAGTTTGAAGATGGTGCTGACACCGATGCTGTTATGGCAGAAGTTATTGATGCAGCGCATAAAGTTGAACCCGATTTTTGCATATTATGAACAAGAGACAACGCGCGATGCTAATCCGCATCATTGCAGCGGCAGTACTTACGCTTGTGTTGAAATTGATACCCGACATCAGCGTATTGCCGTTAGGAAGCCTAGTTCAAGGGCTTGTGTATTACCTTATCGTCTATCTTATCATAGCTTACGATATTCTGATTAAAGCATTACAAGGCATAAAACGCGGTCAGATGTTCGATGAGAATTTTCTTATGGCCGTAGCCTCACTCGGCGCCTTTTCGCTTGCCATATATGAAAACAATGGCGACTATTTAGAGTCGATAGCCGTAATGCTATTCTATCAAGTTGGCGAATTTTTCGAGAGCTATGCGGTGGGAAAAAGCCGTCGCGATATTTCAGCATTGATGGACATCCGACCTGACTATGCCAATATTGAATCGGCAGATGGCTCATTGCAACGTGTTGACCCTGACGAAGTTGAAGTTGGTCAGGTGATTATTGTCCAGCCGGCGGCCTGTGCGTAGTAGGCTTCCACCTCGTTGGTGGCGGGGTATTCGTGCAGCAC
>CALBPW010000153.1 GCA_937899145.1 uncultured Bacteroidota bacterium | reverse complement strand
CCTCGCCGTACATGATGTCGAACTCGGCCTCGCGGAAGGGAGGCGCGACCTTGTTCTTGACGACCTTGACGCGCACGCGGTTACCAAGAGCCTCCTCGTCGCCCTTACCGTCTATGGTCTCAATCCTGCGGATCTCAAGGCGGACAGAAGAGTAGAACTTTAGGGCATTTCCGCCGGTCGTAGTTTCAGGATTGCCGAACATAATGCCGATTTTTTCGCGCAATTGGTTGATAAAAATGCAGCAAGTGCGTGTTTTGTTGATATTGGCGGTTAGTTTGCGTAGCGCTTGCGACATCAATCGGGCTTGCAAACCCATTTTTGAGTCGCCCATTTCGCCTTCAATTTCGGCTTTTGGTGTTAAGGCTGCAACTGAGTCGATAACAATAATATCGATGGCACCAGAGCGAATCAGATGGTCGGCAATTTCAAGAGCTTGCTCACCATTGTCAGGTTGCGATATTAGCAAGTTGTTGGTATCAACGCCAAGTTTTTCGGCATAAAACCGGTCGAAAGCATGTTCGGCATCGATGAAGGCCGCTATGCCGCCATTTTTTTGAGCCTCGGCAATGGCATGAATGGCAAGCGTGGTTTTACCTGACGACTCCGGCCCATAAATCTCGATGACGCGGCCGCGTGGATAGCCGCCAATGCCTAATGCCAAATCGAGCCCAATAGAGCCCGACGAAATTACGGGCACATCTTCTACAACAGTGTCGCCCATACGCATTATCGAGCCTTTGCCAAAGTTCTTTTCTATCTTATCAATTGTCAGCTGCAAAGCCTTTAGTTTCTCGCTGTTAGCATTGCTAACGCTTGCTTGTTCTTTTGCCATTTTTTATATTGGTTTTGATTTGTTATCGAAAGCGATAAAAATAAAAAGAATGTTGGAAGGTGCGATTTGTTTGGCGAAAAGTTTTAAAATTTTGTTGAACGAATAATTGATGAACCGGTCAATTAGACAATCGCTTATACAACTCACCGGTTCAGTGCCCTAACAATATCTTGGCCTGCATTGCCATTGCCATAAAGTGGCTGCGAAAAATCTGTGGTTACATTCAACATGAATTTTACTTTTTCGATTATTGTTTCGCTATCGGCCCCTGCCAAAACGTTGCAACCGCATGTGATCAGTTCTTCCCACTCGGTTTGTTCACGCAAGGTAACGCACTTTTTTTTGAAAAAATACGCCTCTTTTTGCAAGCCGCCGCTATCGGTCATCACAAGAACGGAGTTGGTTATGAGCCAAATCATCTCAAAATAACCAACCGGATCGATAAAACAGATTTTGCTGTTATTGAAATCATAGTTGTTTTTCTGCAAGACGCTCTTTGTTCGCGGGTGAATTGGAACCAGCACCGGAATGTCGGCGGATATTGTTTCTAATGCCGAAAAAATTCCGTTCAGATTGTTGACATCATCGGTGTTTTCGGCACGATGAACTGTGCAGAGTATGAATTTTTCGGGCACGGCAGTTTTCGGTTTTGTGGCTTTGCGCTGATAAAAAATAGCCGCATCGTACATAACATCGCCACTGCGGATAATTGAGCAATCGAAATTTTTAAATCCCTCATTTTGCAAATTTTCGATTGCCTTGTCGGTTGGACAAAACAAAACCGAACTAACTCTATCGGTTAAAATCCGATTCACCTCCTCAGGCATTTGCATATTGAACGAGCGCAGCCCCGCCTCAACGTGCGCCAATTTTATATGCAGTTTGCACGCTGCCAGCGCGCCTGCCAATGTAGAGTCGGTATCGCCATAAACCAGCACCCAATCGGGCATTTCGGCAATCAATATTTTTTCAATTTCTTCCATCATACGTCCCGTCATTGCACCATGCGATAAAGCATTGATATTGAGGTTGTAATTAGGATGCGGTATGCCCATTTCGCTGAAAAATACATCAGACATATTGGCATCGTAATGCTGACCTCATTTATTATTCTTAAAGTTTTACTATTTTTTTTTATTGTATCATTTTCTTTCATTGTATTATATTTATAATTATGCTCTAAATTGTTTTTAATAATAGTATAATTAATATAATTTTTTTGAATTGGATGAAATATTTTAAAAGAATTTGAATTTATTAATGTAATTGGTTTTTTATTTTTTAAAAATGCTGTTGTCAATTTATGCTTATATTCATTTGTATTATTTGGATCATACCACAATACATTAAAATATTGAAAATATTGATTTAATTCTTCTTCATATATTGTTCTTCTTGGGAAAGTATTTTCATTATTTACTTTTGAAATAAGTTGATTTACCAAAATATTTATCTTATTATTTTTTGATTCACATTGACTTGGTAAAGCATTTTTCCCTTTTTTATATTATTCCTTGTTTTCATTAGGTAAGGAAAGAATTTCATTTTTATCTTTTGGCTCACTTTTTATTGATATATCAATGTTCTGATTTTTATCATCATCTTTGCATTCACTTTGTAAAGGAATGATTTCACTTTTCTCTTTTGATTTACTTTTTATTGGTTTTGTAACTCTCTCATTTATATTTTGATTTATTATTTTGTTCTTTAATTTAGGGATATTTTCTATCAAAGCATATTCTAAACAAAATCGGATACATATAG
>CALBPW010000152.1 GCA_937899145.1 uncultured Bacteroidota bacterium | reverse complement strand
TTCAGTATATCAATACTTTCAATGTCGCTATTGTTTAAGTAGTCGATACTGCCCACTTGTACGCCATCTACTATATATAATGGTGCGGAGTTGTTGAGCGTGCCCGTACCGCGGACAATCACCTTCATACCCTCGCCGGGCTGACCCGATGTTGAGGTTATATTGACACCCGATGTCTTGCCTTGTAAGGCTTGTAGGGCATTTGTGCCGTTCTTTTTTTGCAGTTCATCGCCCTTAACCTGAGCAGTTGCGCCTGTTACAAGTTTCTTCTTTTGTACACCATAACCAATAACCACCACTTCGTCGAGTCCAACAAGGTCGGGTTGCATATTTATTTTGATAGGTGAATTGCTGTTAACTGTTTGTTTTATAGTAGAATATCCCATGTATGAAAATACAAGTACGCTACCTTTATCAGCCGTTATTGTAAAGTTTCCGTCAGGATTTGTAATCGTACCATTGGAAGTGCCCTCAATAACGATGTTTACACCCGGTATCGGTTGGTTGTTTTCGTCGAAAATAGCGCCCGACAATTGAATGCGCTCTTGTGCAAAAGCGGCGAGCGGAATCAGCATACATATAATATATGTGTAAGCTGAAAATTTGAATCGATGTAAATATTGCTCCATAAATGCAGGTTTTTAAACTTTATTTCGATTAGTGTAAAAATACCAGACATTTATTGTTTTTATATGCGCAATTTTGATAGATACACCGCCCAAATTTGCCAAATGACGTATTAAAATGTCATTTTAATGGTGTTTAAATGTTCTTTAAACAAACCATAGACAAATGAATAAGTAGTTTAAGATTGTATGTCATTGCCCTTCTATTGCTTTCATAAAGCATTTCCGGCAAAGAGGTTCGTAACTGTCTGTTTCGCCAAGCAATACAAGTTTATCGGTTTTGGCAAGCCGGTGCGAGTACTGCGCCAATCCTCCGCAGTGTACACACACAGCGTGTACTTTAGTAACCTCTTCGGCAATAGCCATCAATTTTGGAATCGGCCCAAACGGTTTGCCCATAAAATCCATATCCAAGCCAGCCACAATAACGCGCACACCCTGATTTGCCAATTGATTGCAAACATCAATCAGCCCATCGTCGAAAAACTGCGCTTCGTCGATACCCACAACCTGAACATCGCCGGTTAGTAGCAAAATGCTTTGCGCACTGTCAACAGGCGTAGAAGGAATGCTATGCTCATCGTGCGACACTACATCAACATCAGAGTATCGGACATCAATCTTCGGCTTGAAAATTTCAACTTTTTGCTTTGCGATGCGTGCACGTTTCAGCCTGCGTATCAGTTCCTCGGTTTTCCCTGAAAACATCGAGCCGCAAATAACCTCAATCCAGCCCTCGCGCTGTGCGTTTTTCTCCAAAAACATATCAGTGGTTCAAAAAATTAGCGTTGAATAAATCCCGATTCAACTTCAATAATTATTTTTGGCAAAATAATTCATTATTAAAACCGATGCAAACAAAAAATCTTATCAAGATAATTAAAGCAGAATCGGCAGTGTTAGTTTCGCTTATCGAAAATTTACCTGATGATGGTGATATTCAATCATTTGAAATTGAAATGCTGCAAAACAAAATAAAATCACTTGCCGATATAGCTGGTCATTTGTCGCCTGAAAACCAAATGGCTACACCACAAACAAAAAATGGCGCTGAATCCGAAGCTCCTACAATTAAAAACGACTTGGCAGCAGGGCAAATTCAGAAAGCGGAGGAAGCTGAACGGAGAACCGAAGCCGGAGAATTGGCAAAAAAACAAGCCGAAATCGCAGCACAGAAGGCCGAAACTGAACGCCAACGCATTGAGTCTGAAAAATTGGCTGCGCAAAAAGCCGCAGAGGAGGAGCGCGCACGAAGACTTGCAGCCGAGGCTGCGCAAAAAGCCAAGGAAGAAGCTGCACAACGTGCTGAGGCTGAACATCAACTTGCTGAAGCGAAGCGAATTGAAACAGAACGCGAACAAGCCGAATCGGCAAAAAAATCTTTAGCTGAAACTTTGGCCGGCAATACTGTAAATGTTGAGCAAACATATACTGAACCTATCGGACAAGAACCTAAAAACCAATCGGTAGCCGATGTGCAACCGCCTGTCACTTTAGCCGATAAATTCCAGAAACACATACCCTCAATCAACGATGTGCTGGCTGGCATTGAGCGTAAAACAAATATCGCATCGCGTTACAACAATCGGCCAATCAACAATTTACGTAAGGCTATCAAGATAAACGACCGTATGCAGTTCATCAATGTGCTATTTGACCACGATAGCGTGCAGTACGAGCAAACTATTGATATGATTGAGAATGCGGGCGGCATTGACGAGGTGCTGACTAACATTTTCAGCCGCTATCAGTGGAATCAGGAAGACGAAACTGTGATTAATTTCTTGGAGTTGGTTTATCAGCGCTTTAAAAAATAGCGACAATGGGAAAATTATATTTGGTGCCAACACCAGTCGGTAATTTGGAAGACATAACGCTACGCGCGCTCCGCTTGCTGAAAGAGGCCGATTTTGTGATGGCGGAAGATACACGGACATCGGGTAACTTGCTGAATCATTATCAGATAAAAAACAAACTCGTTCCGTTTCACAAGTTTAACGAGCATCAGCAGGTGGCGCATTATGTTAGTATGATACAAACTGCAACATCGGCTGTTTTGATAAGCGATGCGGGCACACCCGGCATCTCTGATCCGGGCTATCTGCTTGTAAAACATTGTATTTTGAATGATATTGAGGTTGAATGTCTGCCCGGAGCCACAGCTTTTGTGCCAGCTCTTATTAATAGCGGATTCGCTAATGACAGATTTTGTTTCGAAGGTTTTTTGCCGCAAAAAAAAGGCCGGCAAAAACGCATTGAAGCTGTCCGCGATGAGGAGCGTACAATGATTTTTTACGAATCGCCTTATCGCCTTATAAAGGCGCTTGAACAATTTGGTGAGGTTTTCGGCACTGAGCGTCAAGTATGTGTGTCGCGTGAAATATCAAAATTGCATGAAGAAAACTTTAGAGGAACAATAGCCGAAGCCATTGCGCATTTTACCGAAACGGGCGTAAAAGGTGAGATTGTGATTGTGGTTGCTGGAGTGAAAAATTCCGCTAATCAGTTTGATACAGTCGAAAATTAATATATTTGGCGTTAATTTTTATGGGGCAATGGAAAAAGATTTGAAAATAGCAATTATCGACGATGAATCAGACGGCTCTGAGTCGC
>CALBPW010000151.1 GCA_937899145.1 uncultured Bacteroidota bacterium | reverse complement strand
AGTTTCAACTCGTATGTGCTGAGTGCTTCGATTTTTTCAGTGTAGCGATAACGCAAAACTCCCAATTCGTTATGTTTGATAATCAGATATTTAGCGCCGTGCGGAACGTAAACCCAATATTCACCAATTTTATGCTCAGTGGTTACAATTCCCAATCCATCGCCTTCAAAAACAAAGCCGTCGCCTTGTGTTGAGACTTTTATAAGTGCAGCAGCCTCGCCGTTTTGGTCAATTTTTTTCTGTGTGCGTGCGGTTATATCTGAATCTAATTTCTGAAACGATGTTACCGATATATTATCGTTGTCGTTTTGTGCGTAAACTGCAGATATACAAAATATTAGTAGTGTAGAAAGTAGAAGTTCTTTCATTTTTTCAGAATGTGAATGAGCTTAAGTCGATTAGTCCAAATTCGGGGTCTTTTTCAGGTTGCCAAGCGCGGACATGAATTATAGGTTTGTCTTTATCGTTTAGGTCAACCATCAAAAACAGGTAGCCTGTGTCACCGTAATTTGTTGAAAAATAGTCTTGTTTTATTTGTATGCCATAAATTTCGCCAGACCCCGATTTCCGAATTTCGTTGTCGGCAAAGCGCAAATTGATAAATTCGTTGCTGCGGAAACAAATTCCTAAGTTTTTGATATACTGCTCTTTTGTTTGACGGGTGTAGCGAACAATTTGTTTGTCGGGTTCAATGTTGACAGCATCTTTAGCAGTCTGTTTTTCAAGGACATGCCCTACAATAATAAGTGCGTCGTTGGCAAAAATGCTATTTATGTAATCAAGGCGTTTGAGTGCGTATGCTGTTTTGTAATTTTCGAGGAAGCGAATGAGTGTAAGTCGCGATGATTCACTCCATTGCTGTTTGTTTGTTATATCCTGAAGTGCAGTTTGTGATAATCCAAACGATAGCGAATGAATTAGCCCGTCTGCATTAAATTCAAAAACAACGTCTTCAACAAATGTGCGCTTGCTATTTGGAAAACTGAAAATGAGTGGCATACTGCGGCAGATAATGCCATCGCCGGTTTGCGCAAAGCGATAATTGGGTGTGCCGTAAATCTTTGCGTGTCCGTAACTTACAAGTTTGCTGAACATTTCCCAGCCTTCATCATCGAAGTGGGGGCGTGCATCGTTGTAGTTGCGTTTTGCAATGGCTTTTTCAACATCGGTAACTGCATTTTTGTAGTCGGTGTCGTTTTTAACATAATTGAAAAACGATTCAGTTTTGGCGGCTGTTTCGGTTTGTGTGCGTTGAATATCTTTTTGGTTTTGTTTTGCTTCTTTTGCCGATACTGAAAGTTGCAGATAACTACTTTTATATGGCACAATATCAAGACTTTCCGTTACATCTTTAAGTTCGGCATCGATGGTTGCCTCGCCTGTAAAGGCATACTCGCCTTTTATGTCGATTTTGTTGCTGTTGGCTATTGCTGGCAGTTCGGCAACGCCGCGTCCGTCTTTTGCCGATGTTATGTTTGACCAATCTTGACCATCCCAATATGTGAAGTCGAAATTTGCGACAGGTGTATTATTATATGTAAAATACAGCTCAACTTGCTGAAATTCGCCATCGGGTTTTACTTCGCCGCGTTTCACACGAATTCTTGAAAAAATATTGTTAATTTGTTCTGGTATCCATGTCGCAAGTATATGTTGCTCTCCGGTGTCATCGTTTATTGTCAGCATTGCGCCATTCGGGTGGCTGCGAAGAAGTGTTTGCGCCCAATAAAAATAGCGTAGCGCATCGGCTATTTGCAGTTTCTGCTCGGCTCTGACAGCCGATTCCACAAATCCTTTAATTTTGTTTTCGCGTGCTGCAAAAATCTTGTTGATTTCAGTGCGTTTTATGAATCTGAAAACAGTTATTTTTGGCTCTTTTCCTATGATTATGCGTTCAGTATTGTTAAGTGTGGCCTTTGAGTAAGTCTTAATAACTGATTGGAATGTCTCGGCATAATCGTCAGGGTTTTCATTTTTGATTAATGTGAAATTGCTTTCAACTGATGTTGATATTTGTCCAATTAAATCGGCAAGAGCGTCGCGGTCGGCGGTGTTTAGATTTTTTCCTATAGCTTCGCCCCACAAATATTGCTCGCCATGCTGTTTTATCTGCAAAATTCGTTCTTGCGCTTGCTTTTCTTGGGTTTTAGTAGGTTGTTGCGCCATTATTTGCAACATGCTAAAAGTCAATGCTATCGATAAAATCAATTTTCTCATATAACATTATTTATTGTAAAGCAGTGAATCTTAAAATCGTCAATTGTTTGTGTCTTTCGGTATAAAATTCATTTAATCGGGTAAGATGCTATCTTCTTGATTGAATAGTCTTTAGCGTAATTTAGAATGTAAATGGCGGTGTTTTGGTAGCCACCTTGGCTGCTGTATGGCACAAAGTTGAATTCGGTTTGTAACAATGGAGCTTGATGATACATTATATAATGGCGGAAATCTTTGCCGAATTTGTTTAGTGCCGAGCAGAAAAACATTGTTATGTCGTAGCCCTGAAAAGCCATCAAATCGGGCTCTATATTCATCAAATTCCGATAGTTGCGTACAAAATCGGTGATGGGTTGTTTATTGTAGTCGATGTATGAATTTGAAAGGTAATGGGTATTGGTATTGTGAAAGTTATCAATATCGATGCTCTCAAATCGTTTCCAGCGGGGTTGGCCAAAAATTTTTATGTTGTACTCGTAAGAGTATCCGTTGAGTTTCCCCATCACATCGGTTACAAAAGCGCGGTCGGTTGATGGAATGATGACGATATTTTCGCGCCCCTTGAGGAATGCGCTATTCAAAATGTCGCCACTGGTGTTGAAGTAGTAGTACTCGTTGTATCGTACTTGGTCGAGGTTGTCGTTGCTGATTGATGAGTAAAGTTGCCGCTTAAATTCTGAAATGTAATCTTGTTCTTGTACGTTCCCGTTGTGAATGACAATATAGTTTTTAGTATCTATTTGATTCAGAAAATCAGCCATATATTTCATTTGAATTTCGAGGGTCGGGCAGACCTGAAAAGCATACGGATTATGGTCGATGAAAGTGCTTTTTACCGATAATGGCGACACAATGTTTATCTGGTTTTCCCAAGCATAATCGCCTACAGCTTGCAGTTCGCTGCTGAAAGCAGGGCCAATAAACATATCGTAATCTGACAAATCGTGTGTGCGCATATAATTGCTGATATACACACTATCACCTTTGGTATCAATGATTTGCACGTCAAATGAAACGCCTTGTCTGCGCAAATCGTTGAGGGCCAACATTGCGCCCGCGTAAAATTCTATAAAGTTTTTCGATTTCTCGTAAACTTTTCCTTGCTTCATTCCCCAACCAATGGTGTCGTTCATAGTGTAATAGAGGGGGAGAAAGAATGCGACTTTGTAAGTTTTTTGCAGGTCGAAGTGAGCATTTTGTGCTTCGTGCATTTTTTTGTTGTCGGCTTCGTATGCGGCAATGCGTTGTTGCTCAATTTCGTTGGTTTTTGGTTTATCTTCCTCTTTTTCAGTTGATTGTTGTTGCTCTGCTACAATTGTGCCTTTTGGCACTTTAATCAATTCACCTTCTTGTACTCCCCGGTTTTTCAGGTCGGGATTTAGTTTTAGCAATGCTTTTTCGCTAATTTGATATTTGTGGGTTATGCCGTAAATCGTTTCTTGCTTTTGCACTTTGTATAAGTCGAAATTGCCATCTGAAATCTCATCCGCAACAGCCTCTGGTACGTGTATTTTCAGCATTTCGCCCACCTGAATGGAGCGTCCTGCGATTGAGGGGTTTAGTCGCTCAATTTCTGTTGGCGTTGTGTGGTATTTTCGTGCAATGCCAAACAAAGTTTCCTTTTTATCAACTTTATGCAGTATGAATGCCGTATCGGTGGCAGTGTTCTCAATCGTTTGAACAGTATTTTTGTTCGTTTCAGCCGATTTTATTCGTAGTCGGTCGCCGATTTTTATACCAAGTTCAGCTCCCGGATTTAGCTTGTAGAGTTCATCAATGCTGATGCCGTATCGCTTGGCAATATTGTAAGGCGTATCTCCTTTAGTTATAAGGTGATAACTGAATTTTTCGTCTTTTTTCTCATCGGGTTTAATACGTATTTTTATGTATTGGTCGGGATAAATTTGATATGTAAGTTGCGGATTATCAGCTATAATTGAATCTACGGGCACTTCGTAAGCGCGACTTATTGCGCTCAGTGTTTCGCCTTTGCGCACAATGTGCATATAATATTCTTTTCCGTTGAGGCTGATTTTATTGTTAGGGTGTTTTTCGCTCGCCTCTTGAGCATTAGTATTTGTGGTAAATGCTGAAAGTATAATCAGCATCAGTATTGATTTGCAAATTCTCATTATTGTCGGTTTAATATTGCAAAAGTATCATAATAAATTTTAAAATTGAAATTATGTGTGAGTGTTGCAAAGAAATTTTTTTAGATAAGAATTGAAGATTTTGGAAATAAGAATTGAAGATTTTGGAAATAAGAATTGAAGATTTTAGGAATAGAAATTAAAGATTTTAGGAATAAGAATTGAAGATTTTAGGAATAGAAATTGAAGATTTTAAATTCTTTATTATATTTGCATAATAAATTTTTGGCAATATGTATAACTATCATCGAACTATCAATCAGGAAATTCTGAGCAGAATTGAAGAACCTCGGCGTTTTATTCAAGTTATTGCAGGTCCTCGTCAAGTTGGCAAATCAACAATGATTACTCAAGTATTGGCGGAAACAAAAATTGAATATCTATCAGAAAATGCCGATGCAGTAGATGTAACAGATTCTGATTGGATTAGACGTGTTTGGGAGACAGCACGAAATAAAATGTTACTTCAAGAATTACCAGAATACTTGCTTGTGATTGATGAAATACAAAAAATAAATAATTGGAGTGAGATTGTTAAACGAGAATGGGATGCTGATACTCTCAATAATGTAAATCTAAAAGTAATCTTACTTGGCAGTTCACGGCTAATGTTGCGCAAAGGGTTATCAGAATCGCTTGCAGGCAGGTTTGAATTAATTCGAGCCCGTCATTGGAGTTATCAAGAAATGCACGATGCTTTCGGATTAACAATTGATCAATACATCTATTTTGGAGGATACCCTGGTGCGGCCTCACTTATTAATAATGAAAGACGTTGGCGAAAATATGTTAAAGATTCGTTAGTTGCTCCTGCTATTGAAAAAGACGTAATTCTCACATCTAACATATACAAACCATCTTTGATGCACCAAGTTTTTAAAATCGGTTGTGCTTATTCGGCTGAGTTATTGTCTTTAACAAAAATAGTGGGTCAATTGCAGGATGCTGGAAATGCAACAACTGTGGCTAATTATGTTAACTTATTGAATCAAAGTGAGTTGTTGTGCGGGTTGCAAAAATATGCTGTTGATGAAGCCCGGAAATATAATTCAGTTCCAAAGTTTCAAGTTTACAATAATGCTCTTTTGACGGCTTTCCGTGGAAAAAATTATGTGTCAGATCGTACAAATCCAACTACATGGGGACGTTGGGTAGAATCGGCTATTGGAGCATATCTTGTGGCCTATACTAACGAGTTGGATTACAGAGTTTTCTATTGGCGTAACAGTAACGATGAGGTTGATTTTATCATTTCAAATAGCGAAAAAACAATAGCTATAGAGGTGAAAAGTGGACGGCATGCACAAAATAAGGGTATGAAAATTTTTCATGAGCAATATCATCCTGAAACAGAGTTTATTGTTGGTACATCAGGTATTTCAATAGAGGAATTTCTAACTATGAATTTAGAAAATCTACTATAATTTTGTGACCACAATTTTGCTATATCTGAAATATTTATTGTTGATTATGTTGCTGATTATAAGTGGTATAAGTGGTATAATTGTTGAATGATTTATGCGAAAATTTGATTTTAAACAAATTGTATGAAATACGATATAATAATAATCGGCGGTGGTTTAGGAGGTTTACAAACGGCCTACATTCTTGCCAAAAAGGGGCAGAAGGTGTGTGTGTTAGAAAAGAATCCGGTGGTGGGAGGCTGCTTGCAGTCGTTCCGCCGCGGGCACACCGAGTTTGACACAGGTTTTCACTATGTTGGCGGTTTAGACGACGGGCAGCCTCTTAATGTTATCTTTCAGTATTTCAATCTGATGCGCCTGCCTTGGCATCGTCTTGATAACGATGCCTTTGATGAAGTGCGCATTGGCGGAAAATCATATTTCTTTGCAAATGGCTATCAGCATTTTGTTGATGTTTTAGCCGAGCAATTTCCTCATCAACGTGAGAATCTGAAAACGTATATTGCTATGCTTCAGCATGTTGGCGATGGACTGAAAGATAGTTTTAAGCCACGCTCCGATGCTGAGGTTTATAGCACATCGCTGTTTACGCGCTCGGCT
>CALBPW010000150.1 GCA_937899145.1 uncultured Bacteroidota bacterium | reverse complement strand
GATCTACACTCTTTCCCTACACGACGCTCTTCCGATCTAAGTCATATCGGAATTCAATTCATAAGTATATATTATAAATATAATATTGTATTTAGCTCATATACAAAATCAAAAAAGAAAATAACTCAGAGAAGGAAAAGTATTTTACCAACAAATTATAATAAGGATTTTTCTAATGATTTGACATCGAAAAATTTAGGCCAATACTCAAATATCTGAAAAACAAGTATGTTATATCGATAGTTGTTTTTGCAGTTTGGATTACTTTTTTCGACCAGAATAACCTTTTGAGCCGTGCGTCGAATATGCGCACACTGCGCCAGATGCAAAAGCAAAAAGAATATTACGCAAAAAAAATCGAGGAAGACACTCGCCGCACCAACGAACTCCTCTCCGATGACGAAAATCTTGAAAAATTTGCCCGCGAACAATATCTGATGAAAAAACCTAACGAAGAGGTTTTTGTGATTATCGAAAAATGATTGAATAAACCTTTTCTGCAACAGCCATCGGCAAAGGGGAATGTCCGCTTGCTAAATTTTAAACTCTCACTTTCCTTCTTCTTCGTAAAAATATTTAAACAACGGAGCAATCATCAGTGCTTGTATTAACTCATTGTTTAGTAGCAAGTTTTTAACCTCATTGCGGCTAAGGAAGTGGACTGTTAGGCTCTCAGTGTCGTCAAGATGTTGTTCTGATATTTTTTTTACACCAGTTGCCAAAAAGCAGTGAATCATATTTGTGGTGGTGCTGGGGTTTGCCGATATGGTCATCAGTTTTTTCCATGTGCCGCCACCAAAGCCCGTTTCCTCCTGCAATTCGCGCCGTGCGGCTTGTTCAGGTGTTTCGCCTTTCTCCATAACGCCACATGGCAACTCGTAGTTGATACTACCAGCCGCGTGGCGGTATTGCCGCTCCATTATAAACCGCCCATCGGTGGTTATGGCAATCACATTCACCCAATCGGGATACTCAAGCACATAGTATTCAGGATTGATGTGTCCGTTTGGCAGTTCAACGCAATCTTTGCGCGCCGTCAGCCATGGACGCTGAATCAGATATTCCGATTTCAAAACTTTATATTTTCTGTTTTCCTCACTCATAACAATTTGATTTGTAGCATTTTATATGAAGTTTAAAACTTGTTTGCAAACAGATAAAATTAACTGAATAAAGATAGTGTGTTTTTGTTTCTATTAAATTCCTAACATTCAAAATGTTGCAGCACTCCATATTGTTTCTGCGATTTCAACTTGCGACATTCCTGCTTTTCTCCGATAAATGACGCTCCACTGTGTTTCATTGATGTGTGCCATATTTTTTCGATTTTCTACAGCTGCAAATTTTACGCTTTCTCGTCTGAATCGCCTTATGTGGGCTTGATTTTTAGGCAAATTATTTATGCTGTGCTATGACAATTACTTTTTGTCTTTGTTCAGAATTAGAATGGCGAAAACCGAATCGAGAAAAATGAAAGCGAAATAGGCCACCAAAAAATTGATGGCAACGGAAGCGCTTTTTCCTGCCAATGGCACAACAACTACAAATAGCAAAATCATTGCTAAAATCATTTTGAGCATATTTAGGGCTATCACTATCAGGGCCGCTTGTTCTGGAAATTGCTTTTTAACAACGATGCCGCATAAAACATGCAAAGTTGTCAGTGTAGCTAAAATGCCATATATGATTAGTAAATGAGCTATACTGACACCTGCAAAATCAGGTGCAAAAATTGCTACTGCAAAATGTGCTATTATTAGTGCTACTGCTGGAAGAAAATTTTTTTGCATGGTTTAAAGTTTGTTGTATTCGTTCCTGACTTCTGAAAATTAAGTGAAATTGACTTCCTCAACCACATACCGCTCGATATTCCGTAGCGTGTTGTCAAAATTAGCG
>CALBPW010000149.1 GCA_937899145.1 uncultured Bacteroidota bacterium | reverse complement strand
GCTCAAAGAACTATGCCGCATGCGCGAACTCTACTGCCTTGCTTTTGTCAATAAAAGCCTTCCTGACCTGCTGGCATTCAACCGCTATTTCGACCATTTCGCATTTATGAAAGGGTGATATAGGATGATTATCCGTCCCAACCGATTTAAACAGATTTTTACCCTTAATTGGTCAACCCTTACAAACTACATTTCTTTCAATTTCCGCCAGTGTTATGGCATGCGATTAAAAACCGTGTCCGCATAAAACGCGTAGAGACGCAAAATTTCGCGTCTCCACATTTGATGCGGAATGGTGTTGCGGACGCGGCACGCCACGTTGCCGGACGCACGCGGTGCGTCCCTACGCGCGCATTTTGTGCGGACGCGATGAATCGCGTCCCTACACCGCATTATTTCATTTTCTACAAAATCTCCTCTATCTTCTTCTGCTGCGCATCGATTATACCTTGCTGTTCTTTGATGGCTTCGATGAGGATTGGCGCAATGATGAATGGCGAACCCATTAACGACAGCAAAATGACGGTTATAAACGGCTTATGATAAAGAATTGAATTTTAAAGGTATAAACAGATTTTTATCTTTGTGTGTCCAATAATTATATTTGTAAGCAAACAATAATTACAATGAGCAATATTGAAAAGAAAGCGACAACCATAGGTGAGCAAATTGCGAGATTAAAAGAACGTAAAATGATAATAACCAACGAGGAAAAGGCAAAAGAGAACTTACTCGATATAGGTACAGATTGGGGTTTTATTGGTATCCGTTTGAAGAAAACCACCAAACGCACACTTTTCGAACAAACACACAATTCGATTACGCCATAAAATTGTACTATTTTGATTACGATATGCGAAACATTCTGCTTCGCTATATCAGCAGAATAGAGGTGAATTTCAGGACAACTATTGTGTATTATGTAAGCAACGAATATCGGAATAATCCGTTTTGGTATGTTGATTCAAATGTTATAAAACAGGATACAATTGAAAGCCGTACCTATCAAAACGCATTAGACGACGTGAAGAAAGAATCTGTAATAAAAAGGGATATGGCTAAATACTTGAGGGAATATGCCCCAGCGTGGAAAGCGTTGGAATTTATGCCTTTCGGAACAATCATAAAACTTTACGAAAGTTTAATCAATCCTAACTTGAAATGTAAAATATCCAGCCTATATGACATTAGTTCGCCCAGCAAATTTGCTAACTACGTTAACACCATTAGAACATTGCGGAATAACTGCGCACACGGAAAGGTATTGTATGACTTGAGGCTCCCACAAGCAATTGTGGCAAGTGTGTTGGGCGATTTAGGCGACAACAAAAACAATTTTTATGGTGCATATTGTGTTTTCCGATATATGCTTGAAAAAGTGTCCAGAAACAGAGTTACCGAAATGAAAGCCGATGTATTAAAGGCTTTTGAACGAGTGCCTTATCAGATTTTAAAAGACATTATTGCAGACAAGACGGGGCTTTCGGAAAACTACATTTAGTTAGTTGCACGAATAAATATTTAGTTATATTTGCACCCACAAAGTGCACTTGACGATTACGATTATCATACTGCACTATAAAAGGTACTGACGGGCTTTGTTTTACGGAACAAAGCCTTTTTTTATTTGTTGTGCCTTGCAACAAACCTCACAAAAAAATGCAGGGAATGCCGTTGGGGGTTCCCCACATTTGAATGCAGACGCACGCGGTGCGTCCCTACGCGTGCATATTCCATTTTCTACAAAATTCCGCCCTATTTCTTCATCAACTCTTCCACCATTTTCTTCAATTCATCTATCTGTTTTTGTTGGCTCTCTATTATTGCTTGCTGTTCTTTTACAGCTTCAATGAGCAGTGGCGTAATATTGCTGTAGTTGACTGATTTGTAACCATCTTCGCCTGTCTCAACAGCCTCTGGCAATACGGATTCCACCTCTTGTGCTATTACACCAACATGCTGTTTGTCGTCGAAACTTCTTTCGGGGAACTCACTAACACGCCATTTGTAGGTTACACCATTTAGTGTAAGCACCTTTTCCAAAGCCGATTCAATTGGTTTTATATCGGTTTTAAGGCGTTGATCGGATGAAGAAAGCGTTTGAGTCGCATAAACAGTTGCCCATGGTTTTGTTGATGTACCTAATTTTGCACTTGAACTATATGTACTTAAATTTTTTGCCACTATTATATCTCCTGTTCTAAACAGTCCAGTCATTAGCACATCATTACCTTCAACTATTGCAAACAAACGAGTACCGCCTGTCAGATTTTGATTTGTTACAGTTTGCAAAGCTTCTCTCAACGCTGCCACTGTATATCCTGAAGTAGCTGATACTGTATTATAGTTTCTGCCATATTTGGGAACATAAGAATTATTAATAACAGATACGTTTCCGATAATCAGATTGTGTGTGCCCGGCATATCAGTTATTCCATTGCCGATATAGATATTGTTGTTTGCTGCCACGCCAGAACCATCGCCTGCACCAACTCCAATGTAAATATTACCATAGCCTGTTCGAACGCCATTGCCTGAATATTGTCCGAAAAATAAATTTGTGTGCCCGGTTGTGATTGAAACTCCGCAACTGTCACCTAAGAATGTATTGTTGCTACCTGTTGTGTTATTACGTCCTGTATTTGAACCCAAAAACAAGTTGCTTTCTCCCGTTGTATTATTAAAACCTGAATTGTAACCTAAAAACACATTATTTTCACCACTTGTATTTGCTTTACCTGCCTGGTAACCAAGGAAGGTGTTGTACGATGCGGTGCTTTTGTTACCTGCATAGTAGCCAAGGAAAACATTGTAGTTGCCTTCTGAGTTGGTATATCCTGCTTGGTTGCCAACAAACACGTTGCTTGCGCCTGTGGTGTTGGTGTAGCCTGCCGCATAACCCATCATCACATTGTTTGCGCCAGTAGTATTTGAATGTGCTGTATTTCTGCCTATTGCAACATTTGAACTGCCTGAGGTGTTAGATCTTCCCGCTTCATCGCCTATAAAGACATTTGACGCACCAGAAGTATTGGTAGTACCCGCAAGGTCGCCAATCATTACATTGCTCCCACCTGTAGTACTTTTTCCTGCTTGACGCCCAATAAGAATATTGTAATATGATGAAGTTGTTGTGTTTCCGGCATTATCTCCTATAATAACGTTTGAAGTTCCTGTTTTAATATTTTTACCTGCTGCAGTTCCCATAAATACGTTTTGGCTTCCTGTGGTGTTTGAGTAACCGGCTTGATAGCCTATGAACACATCATCGGTAGTGGTTGATGTGGCAGAGCCCAAGCCTGCTTCTTGTCCTATGATAACAGAACGTGTCATTGAGTTCGCGCTTTGTGCGGCACTGGTTCCCAATACTACGTTGTTGGCGCCTGTTTTATTGGTGGCGGCCGCATTTGTACCAAGCAATACGTTGTTTGCGCCTATGGTGTTTGCAATGCCGGCGTTATTTCCAAGGAAGGTGTTGTTTTCGCCTGTTGTTTTCTTTCCCGCATCGTATCCTGCAAAAAAGTTCTGCGCCGTAACATCCATATATCCGGCTTTTCCGCTTGCGCCTTTTTCTGAAACAGAGAATCCGCTCTTGCTGTTGCCTGTGCCTTTGCCTTCAACACCAAAGCCTCCTTTGCTGCCGCTGTCGCCATCAATGTAAACGCGGGTGCTGTCTTTTGTTACTTTCAAAATGTCGGCATTGGCTCCCTTGCTTGCGCTGCGGCCCGCTACGGCAAGTCTCCCGTCCTGTACATCAACGACTACAACCTCGAGACTTCGGCCTCCAAGCGCAAGGCTTTGTGCGACTACGCCAAAGGCAACAGCCAGGTGACCGGCGTCGGCACCCAGATGCACCTCGACATGTCGACCGCCGACCTCGAGACCAAGATTGAGGAAAGCCTCAAGGATCTCGCAGCCACCGGCAAGATGGTCCGCATCTCCGAACTCGACATCAAGTGCACCGACCTCAACGCCCAGGCGGACCTGTACAAGTTCATCTTCCAGCAGTACATCGAACTGGTTCCGGACGCCCAGAAGGGCGGAATCACCATCTGGGGTATCAACGACAAGGACTCCTGGGTGGGCGAATCCAACGCCCCGCTCCTGTTCAGCGGCAACAAGTTCGAGCGCAAGCCCGCCTACGAAGCCCTGTACGTGTACCTGTGCGAACTCGCCGGCATCAACCCATACACCGAAGAAGAGTAGACATACTGAAAAAAGAGATAGGGATTTCGCAAGAAATTCCTATCTTTGTAGTATCAATTGCTAAAACCTTTTAACGATGTATCTTCTCGGTTACGACATCGGCAGTTCCTCGGTCAAGGCGTCCATCGTCGACGCGGAAACCGGAGCCTGCACCGCCTCGGCGTTCTATCCCAAGTCGGAGGCGCCCATTATGTCCCCGAAGGCCGGCTGGGCCGAACAGCATCCCAGTATGTGGCTCGGGAACCTGAGACTGGCCACG
>CALBPW010000148.1 GCA_937899145.1 uncultured Bacteroidota bacterium | reverse complement strand
GCTACGCTCAATCATCGTTGAGTCTTGCGGAAAGAAAAAAAGTAAAAGAAACAAGGATCTTTAAATGAAAAAGCCGTGTCCAAGAAGTTGCAGGCCCGCGTACCACTTGCCGAACTGAACAAATATTCAACCTCGCTTAGCTCGTTAACATCGGGCAGCGCAACTTACACAATGAAGTTTGCTGAGTATGCGCAAGTGCCAGTCGATGTTCAAGAGAAACTGCTGAAGGCTTACGAGGCTGAACATAAAGAGGAAGAGTAATTTTGTTTTTTCATTATGTTAACGAAAGCCGCTTCAGAAATGCTGAGGCGGCTTTTTATATTTTTACTTGTTTCAAATCATTGATTCACAATCCTTTTTTTACCAAATAAAACGATGAATTGATTTTTATAAAATCATCATCTAACTGATTGAAATAAAGCAAGTTTCAATAAATCATACAAATCCGATTTTAGGTAAAAACACTCAATCAACATTTTGGTATAGACTCAAAACTCATTCTCTCCGCGTTTCTATATGTATCATTATCAATCTGTTAGCACTAACTTGAAATCGCACAACTTGCCGCCCGAGCCGATAGTCTGAGTGCGGATAAACGACATTCCGGGCAGATTGCCGTACGAATACACATCGTTTTCGCAGAACAGCCGGGTTAGTTCAGGACAGCCTGCCTCGCTAAGGTAGGTGTTGTACGGACATTGAAGAATGTCCATGCGAAACTCGCCTTTCTGCTTGGGATAGAACACATTGCGAAACCCCGCCGTCTCGCCAAACATTTTGTGGCTTATCGAATCCCACATCTTTAGGAAAAGCCTCCCGCCAAAGGGCATTTTTACAAACCGCGCAAATCCCTTGCCCGACTGCAACGCCTTTTCTTTCATCACTTTCTGCATTATAGAGAATGCTTTTTCGTTGTCTTTTTCCTTGATGGCAAGATAGATAGCCGCCGCAGGGAAAATAAAATTGTCAGTATGTTTTTTTACGCCATCGGAAAGATTGACGTGGCTGTCATACATTTTTTGCAACCTGACATGCGCATTATGCCAAATAGTTTCGGTATCCTCCACCGAAAAATTATTGGCGATCTCAGTCTTGAAAATGGTTTTCCTCTTTAATACTTTTGTCGCATTCATTTTTATTTAATTTTTCAGATACTCACGAATTCCGTTCCAGACGGGCATTGGAGCTCCAATGTTTTTTGCGCGGAATTTCTCAAATTCCTGATCGATGTAACGCATCTCCTCAATGCCATTTTCGCAATGGTCTTGTATCATCAATCTGCCCAAAACCGTCTTAGACATCAATCTGTACAACAAGAACATAGCCGTTGTTTTAAGTCCGCCCGAATAAAACTTGTCCTCGTTTTTGGGACGCACATTGATTCCGATGCCTTTCAGGTAATTGAAACATTCGTTGGAGGCTTTCATAATTGTTTTGATGTCGCCTCGGGAGAGTTGCTTTATGTTGCAATTGGTTTTGTAGCACATATAGGCGTATGGCATCACCTCGGCGACGTGGCAGAGATAGTATGCGTACATGTCGTCGGTGGCGGTTATTTTGTAACCGTTGACGGCAAACGCCTTGCGGATTATCTGCAAATCCACGTCAGAAGTGGCATTGTGCAAACCGCCGATTACAAGTTCGGTTACGGGCATGCGACCGACAATAGTTTTGCCGTCCTCGCGCCGTCCCGCCGAGTTTTGGAATGCGAATAATACATTTTTCCCTTTCAGATAATCCAAACAATAATCAGCTTCCAAATTGTTGCCGACCAAAACAATGAGTTTTGTGTTCAGGGTTGCCAAAACGTCCAAAAGCGCCTTTTGCTGTTGGCTCTGCATCACAGAAAACACAATGTCAAAATCCTCTCCGTCAGGGGCTTTGTCAACAATTTTCGGGTGGTCGGTTGTTGTTGTCCTTTGGAAATAATGACGGATTACAAGTCCGTTTTGCCGCAAAGAATCATATTTTTTGCGAGCCACAACCGTAACGTCGTTGCCTGCCTTGCAAAGATAATGAATCATCAGCGAGCCAATCGCCCCTGTGCCGTAAACAAGTGCTTTCATCCTTTTTTACATTCTACGTAAATTAAATCTATCCGGCCTTTGACAATCTCTGACCCGACTATTTGCCAGCCGTTTTGCCGCAAAAAGTCGGAGTATTCGTCCGCCGTCCATTCGTGCGCAAATTTTACGCCTATGAAACTCAGGAAATGCTGCCAAAGGTTCTTTTTGCCACTGAAAATGAAATTGGGGGCGATGAGTGTTCCGCCGTCTTTCAAAACCCGCGAGATTTCTTGCATTGCCTTTTCGGGATTGGGCATTATGTGAAGTGCGCTGGCGATTATCACGATGTCAAAACTATTGTCATCGTATTGCAAATCAGTGGCATCGGCCACTTCAAAAGTTACATTCTTCGGACAGCCGTTTTTTTTGGCCGTTGCTATCATCTTTTCGGCAAAGTCGGTGGCGACAACGCTTCGGGCAGCGTGAGCGATGTTTTTGGCAATCATACCCGGACCGGTGGCGAGTTCGAGAACATCTTTGCCCTCGCATGTTGCGGCGGCGTGAGCGTAGATGTAGCTGTAAATCTGCTGCTGCGATTTCATCGACCTCTCGTAAATGGGCGCAAATATGTTCCAAATGTTCATTTCCCGTTGTTTTTGAGTTTTACACCACGAAATTATAACAGATGTTTTGCAACTTGGTTGCAATGCGCGCAGACAAAGATTCGGTTGGTAAGGAGCAAAGCCATACACAAAATCTCGCAAAACGAATTGGACTTGTGTATAGTTTTGTTCTATCGTATTGCAACTTGACGATGTGTCTTGATTTGAATTACAACTGTTGAAATCAAACAGTCAGACTACTCCACAATCTTCATTTCGTTGATAAGATTTTGAGCGTCGAAGTATTTGTCAAGAATCAGAAGCACATAACGGATATCGACGGCAATACATTTTTGCAATTCAGGTTCAAAGGCAATGTCGCCACTCATCGACTCCCAATTGCCATCAAAAGCAAGGCCGATAAGTTCGCCGCGGGCGTTCATTGTTGGGCTGCCTGAGTTTCCGCCTGTTATGTCGTTGTTGGTTGTAAAGCAAACATTCATTGTGCCATCAGGATTGGCATAACGTCCGTAATCTTTATTCTGATAAATTTCCTTCAATTTGGCTGGCACGTTAAACTCACGCACCGTTTCGTCTTCCTTCTCCATAATGCCTTCGATGGTTGTAAAATAGCTATAAGTTACGGCATCGGCTGGTTTGTAACCGCCTATGGTTCCGTAAGTAAAACGCATTGTGCTATTAGCATCGGGCGAAAAGAGTTTGTCAGGATTTTTTTCCATCAATCCTGCTGTAAACAGACGCATACCTGTGTAAAATTCAGCACCATTATTGTTAAGAATCATTAACTGATTATACATATCGTTGGCTGCCACAAAAGCAGGGTCGTTCAACAAAATTTTAGTTGTCGGGTTATTCAGAAAATCGTTGTATTTCTTTTCGTTGCAAAATATTGATTTTGAAAACATTTCATCAACATACTTATCAATATTCCCTTTGTATTTTTTCTGGATAGTTTGCACAAATTCGGGATAATATTGCGCATCAACATCGGCTCCAAAGCGCTTGAGCATTGCTTTTGTAACATGGCGGTCGATGTCGGGATTATAATCTTTTAAGAAAGATTCGCCATTAGTTTTTAAGGTTACGATTGTTTCAGGATCGATGTTGCCTGCCACAAGTTGGCGCGAAAAGCTTAGATGACGAAGTGCTGTGCGCAAAATTTCAGAGCCTAAATATTGTGTTTCAAGCACATAAGTGTAAGCCTTTGCCTCATCTGCTTTTTTCTCAACTTCGTTTCTCACCATATCAAGAGCCTTGCCGTATTTTGCTGTACGTGCGGCATCGGCATTAACCCAATCGGTAAAATCTTTTTCAATTTGCCGCTTTTTGTCAATCACATGAAGCCGCTTCAATCCTCGGTTTTGACCAATTGAATACTTCCAATAGTTTGACGAGTGCGCGAATTTTGTTGCGTATTGAATGCGAGTCTTGGTGTCGTTTTCCATATATTCCGTCCAAATATCTTGTTTTTCGCCACGCACTTTGGCACGTATTGCATTGGTTTCCATAACAGTTTTTACCTCCCACGAGGTTATGTACCGGTCAGTTGATCCCGGATAGCCCATCACAAAGGCAAAATCGTTTTCGTTATAGCCTGCCACCGATATTGGCAAGAAATGTTTTGGTTGATAAGGCACATTTTCTTCGGAATATTCGGCTGGCGAGCCGTCGGGGGCGCAATAGACACGGAACATTGAGAAGTCTCCAGTGTGCCGTGGCCACATCCAGTTGTCGGTGTCAGCGCCAAATTTACCAACCGACTCTGGCGGAGCGGCAACCAAGCGAACGTCTTTATATATCTGATACACAAAAAGATAGTAGAAGTTATCGAACATCATTCCTTTAACATCGGCATGATAATTTGTACTATCGGTAGCTTCTTTAATTATTTTTTCTGATTCTTCGTCAACAATTGAGTCGCGCACTGATTCGGAGCAATTGTCAGGAAATTGGCTTGCGATTCGGTCGGTTACATCTTCAACTCTAACAAGTACCCATGCTGTTTTGTTCGGGTTGGCAAGTTCTTCGGCCTTAGTGCGAGCCACAAAACCGTTTGTGAGCAAATCGTTTTCAACTGTGCTGTGGCTCTGAATTTCGCCATAACCGCAGTGGTGGTTGGTCATCATCAAGCCTTCGGCCGACACGAACGATGCTGTACACGAGCCGCCATCGAGAGCCACAATGGCATCTTTTAGGCAAGCCTGATTTATATTGTAAATGTCTTCGGCGGTAAGTTTAAAACCAAGGTCGGTCATTGTGGCCATGTTTTTTTCGAGTAAGAATGGCAGCCACATTCCTTCATCAGCACGGACATTTGTGAAAATTAATGAGGATGCCGACAATAAAAGCAAAAATTTGTTTTTCATGTTGATTTGTTTTTTGATGCGCCAAATGTAAGTTAAGTAGTGCGATTTAGCAAAAATTTCAGACGATGGCCTTTTGAACTAAAAACTGCAAACAAAGGAATTTGAATGTAACATTGACAATTGACTATGTAATAAATGTAACAAACTGATGTAAAGACGTTTGGCGTTGATTTGCGGTCTGTTTTATTTTGGCAACAAAACTCTGAACACTGTTCCAACGCCAATTTCTGACGAAAGCACTGAAATTTTGCCTTTATGATAATCTTGAACAATGCGTTGCGATAGTGATAAGCCTAATCCCCAGCCGCGTTCTTTCGATGTGTAGCCGGGTTTGAAGATGGCTTTAAACTGATTCTTTGACAATCCTTTACCCGTGTCGGCAACTAATATTGTGGCATTTTTAGTATTCTCCGTTATGGTTATTGTTATACTTCCTTTGCCGTTCATCGCGTCTATCGCGTTTTTAATCAGATTTTCGATAACCCAATTAAATAACGAAGGGATAAGTTTTACAAAAATATCGGAATCGGCTTCATTAATTATCTTAATATCAACATTTTCCGATACCCGATGCCGCATATATTCAACAGCATTGGAAACGGCTTGATACAGATTATTCGGCTGCAAATCGGGCACTGAACCAACTTTTGAGAATCGGTCGGCAATCATCTGCAAGCGGTCAACATCTTTTTGCATTTCGTCAACGTAGGCTGCATTGTTGGCATCTTGCCCAAGCAACTCAACCCACGCCATCAATGATGAGATGGGCGTTCCAAGCTGATGTGCCGTTTCTTTCGCCATACCAACCCACACGCGGTTTTGCTCAGCCCGCCGCGATGAGCTGAACGCGAAATATGCCACAATTACAAATAGTGCGATTATCGACAATTGCACAAATGGATACCATGCCAATTGCTTCAAAATGGTAGAATCGTCGTAATAAATTATGTTTTTATGACCAGCTGGCAGATTTATCACAATTGGCTCGTGGCGTTGCTCCATCTCGCGCAGCAATTGTTTGTAGTATGCCGTGTCGCCATCGTGATGTTTCGGAAGATTCATTACCGATAAAATTTCTTCGGCTTCGTCAACTAAAATGACGGGTATCGTATTGTTATTCTGAATGATATCGAGATAAAAACCTACTTCGGCATCAATTTCGCTAACGGCAATTTGGCGCGTCGCTTCAGCCCAAATGTGCATACGTTTGTTTTCTTCAACAGCTATCTTTTTGGCTAACTGGTTGTTATATATAAGCGACGTGCACCCGATAAGCAATGCCGACACAATGATGACAATTTTCCAAACGTTTTTTTTCTCGTAAATGTTCATAATGCAGGTTTTGAAAATTTGCAGTAAGTGTAACGCTGAATTTTGTGGTTTATTGTTTTATCGGGATGTTAGTTAGGCGGCTAATCGGTAAACTGATTTCGGCTCAACCTTCCAAACCTTTATCATTCATCATCATCTTCGCCGTCCCAATCAATTACAAAACCGCCTGTTTGCGGCTTTTTTTCTTCAACTTTTATGGTTGTATCTTTTTTGAAAAACCCAAATTCCTTCTTCAAAATCTGCTTTACTTCTTGCTTCTGTTGCTGCATTTCGGTTTTCAATTGCTGCTTCATTTCGGGTCGGTCAAATTTGATTTTTGTAACGCCATCAATGTGAGTAGCAAGCAGATAAACCGATGTGTAAGTTCCCTCTTCGACAATGCCATACGGTGTGTTTTGCTGTTGAATCCGTTTGGCTTTGCCGCGCATAAAATCGCTCAACACGGCTTTCAGGTGATACTCATAGTTGCCGTCGAAGCCATGCTGTCCATAAACCGATATGTCGCAGGCGTTGCAATTGACGTCCATTTTAGGCACGTTAAGCTTGCCATTGGCGATGGTTATATCGTTTGTCAAGGTCGAAAATTCAAGGTTCCGGAATTCGTCAATCTTTGTGAAATCGGCAATGCTGTTGGCGGCTTCAAGCCCGTGCAACTTACCATTGAATATGTTAATAAGCGCATCAAAATCCATCTCTTTAGTGTCGGGGTTGCCGGCTCTGAAAGGCAGGCGCAGATTGAAAGTTGACGACAATTTTCCATCAATATTGCTACTTGTGATGTAGGTTTGACCAAAGTTGTCAAATGTTGTAAATAGTTGATTTATATCAATATCGCTGACAGTGCCACTGCAAAGCAATGTCCGATTTTTCCCAAACCGGTAATTCAAATTAGTATTGATTCTGCCACCAAACGAGTAAAAATTTAATCCGTTGGCTGACAATCTGTTATCAGAGTAAATAACTTGTGCCGATGCGCGCTCCGCAACAAATTTGTTACACGTGAACTTCGATACAACAGTCTGCAAATCAATGTTATAGGTAATTTTTGATTTTTCTTCGCCATTAGCAAACAGAGGCTCTATTTGTTTATAATCGACGGCATCGGTAACTGACAGAGAACCTATGATTCTCATTGTTTGATATGGTTCGGCAAC
>CALBPW010000147.1 GCA_937899145.1 uncultured Bacteroidota bacterium | reverse complement strand
GCAGATAAACAAACTGGTAGATTATGCCATTCAGCATGGTGTCAATCTTTTTGACACATCGCCGGCTTATTGCCGGGGGCAATCGGAAGGCGCTGTAGGTAAGGCACTCAGCCGCTATCCTCGTAGCAAGTTTATGGTTTCAACAAAGATGTCGAATTTTGGCAATTTCTCGCGCGAAGCTTCTATCGAGATGTATCACAACTCAATGCGAGAACTTCAGGTTGATTATATTGATTTTTACCTGCTGCACGCTATTGGTGGCGATATGAAAGGGTTTGAAGACCGATTTATCAATAATGGAATACTCGGTTTTTTGCTTGAGGAACGGGCTGCCGGACGAATAAAAAATCTCGGTTTTTCGTTTCATGGCGATGTCAAAGTGTTTGACGCAATGATGGAAATGAACGACCGTTATCATTGGGATTTTGCTCTTATTCAGCATAGCTACGTCGATTGGAAACATGCTCATACGGTTAATCCGCGTAATGTCAATTCTGAATATTTGTATGGAGAGCTTGCGAAGCGCGATATCCCTGCTTTTGTGATGGAGCCATTACTTGGCGGACGGCTCGCAAAACTTAACAATCATGCCGAATCGATACTTAAAGAGCGAGACCCTGAGTCAAGTATCGCATCGTGGGCGTTCCGTTTTGCTGGTTCGCACCCAAAAATTTTATCGGTTTTGAGCGGAATGACTTATATGGAGCATCTGCAGGATAATATTAAAACGTATTCGCCGCTTAAACCGTTGAATGATAGCGAGTTTGAACTTTTGGAGCAGATTGCGGATATTTTCGCAAACTTTCCTGCCGTGCCATGCAATACTTGTCAATATTGTATGCCATGTCCCTATGGGCTTGATATTCCGGGAATTTTCAGCCATTACAACAAATGCTTGAACGACGGACTTGTAATAGAGGATATTAAGAATCCGGAATATCGCAATGCGCGGGAGGCTTTCTTGATTGGCTACGACCGCAGCGTACCACGTTTGCGGCAAGCCAGCCATTGCATCAGTTGCCAAAAATGTATGCCCGCATGTCCGCAACGAATCAACATTCCGCAGGAGATGCACCGCATTGATAGGTTTGTTGAGTCGCTAAAAACATTTGGCAGGTTGAGCGATATTGCAGTTTTAGCATCGTTATTGAAACAACTCGATAATGGCAGCTACTCGTGCGTGGTGAGCAAAGATGGAAATGTTACGACTTATCGGCAAAGCGGTGTCCGCGACCTTTATGATTTGGTCAGCAGCGGTAATGGACTACTAAAAGGTGCGCTTGTGGCTGATAAAATAATTGGAAAAGGTGCCGCCGCCCTGATGGTACTTGGCGGTGTAGCAGCTGTCAATACGCATACAATCAGCATTCCGGCATTGCAAATGTTACGCAATAATGGCGTAAAAGTTTATTATGATAACGAAATAGAATATATCGAAAATCGTTGGAAGACAGGACAATGCCCTCTTGACAGCCGCTTGCAAAATGTTACTAATCCTGATGATTGTCGGCCTATAATTCAACAATTTATCGCCGATTTAAATGCAGGCAAAATATAGAAGCTGCAAATTACGAGTTAGATATTGTTTGTTTACGGAAACTTAAAACTTATACTGACAGCTTAAAACTTAAACACCTCTCATGTCTGACGACGAAAAATATATGCTTAAAGCCTTGGAACAAGCCAAGGTGGCTTTGCAAAAAGACGAAGTGCCGATTGGCGCAATTGTTGTTTGCAACGGACAAATAATTTCGCGCACATATAATCTTACCGAAACATTGAACGACGTTACTGCTCATGCCGAGATGCAAGCCATAACTGCATCGGCAAATTTTTTAGGTGGTAAATACCTGACAGATTGTACTTTATATGTAACCGTCGAGCCGTGCCCAATGTGTGCCGGAGCTTTGGCGTGGGCGCAAGTCAAGCGCATTGTTTATGGAGCGTCTGACGAAAAACGGGGCGCGCATCATTTTAGCGGAGTTTATCATCCTAAAACAGAGATTGTTAGCGGAGTTCTTGCTGATGAATGTTCGGCTTTGGTAAAAGAGTTTTTTCAGCTAAAACGCAAATAAACTTTAACAAAAAAACGATAATAGAATATTCTATTATCGTTTTTTTTGCTTTATGTGCCTGTTAATCAAAATTTAAGTGTAATGTTTCCCATCATCGAAAAACCAGCCATCGGAATAAATCCTATTTGATAGTATCGGTTGTCGTTAGTGTGACCCGCACTCTCACAGATTGCTGAATAAACCCAGCCACTCGACGCATAATGACGATCGAACACATTGTTGAAATTCAGACCGAAAATGGCCTCTTTCAGTACTTTATGCAATTTGAGTGTGTAGCTCAGATTGATGTCGGAAACCGAGTAGGCGGGCAACGAGCGGTCTTTGCATTCGGTATTGTCGAGATACTGACGGCTCACGTAGCCTGTGTGCCAAACAGCCTGCCAGCCCTTATGGTGCAGTGTAACAAAGCCGTTGAGGATGGTTGAAGGCGAGAAGGCAAGAGTTGAGTTGCTGTAATGATTTGTTTGAGAACCATTATCCCAATCTTCGACAATCTCGTCAAAATTTTCTATCTTATTGACACTCAATGCGGCATTGCCTGCAATATTCAGCCATTGTGTAGCATTGACTTCGGCTTGCAGCTCAACGCCGGCACGATGCGATTTTTTGATATTTGTTGTCAGATTCTCGCCAATATCGCTCTGCTCGCCTGTCTGCACAAACTGATTTTTGTAATCCATATAATACAGATTGATAGCAGTTTGCAGAAAATCGCTGGTGTATTGGTGTCCAATCTCGTAATCGAATACCGATTCGGCTTTGGGAGCTGCATATTTTCCGTTGTCGGTAAAATTGTTGCGCTCGGGTTCGCGATGGCTGATGGCGAACGAACCGTAAAAGCGGTTAGCGCCGATGTTGTAGTTGAACCCAGCTTTCGGATTCCAGAAATCGTACTTTTTGTCGATGTCGAGCTGCTGATTGTAGTAGCTGCTTTCTACCTCATAAAATTTGTCGTTGATGCCGTCGGTTTTGTACCCCACATGCCGATACTGAATGTCGCCAAAGACGCTGATTAGTTCGGTAATGTTGTAACTCATTTTCACAAAGGCACTTCCATCGAGTTTGTCGGCATCAGAGTCGTAGTATTTGTAGCGGCCATCGGATAGGTATTTCTGGCGTACGGTTTCGTTTTTTGCATAGGTTACGTAGCCAAAATGGTTACCGATAAAGTCTTGCAGCGCAACGCCTCCAATTATATTCCAATTGCCGTTCTCATATTTGGCGTTCCATACAATGCCGAAGGTGTTTTGTGACAATCCTTTTTTACGCACAAAATCGGTCTTTTTAATTGTTGTTGCAGAATCTATTTTGATGTTTTCAAAACCAAATTTTTTCAGTTTGTTGTTTGGGCGGAACTCCTCGTAGTAGCCGTATCCGTAGGTGTAATGCAGTGATGCTGTGGTTGACAGGTTTTCAGATACATTCCACGCAAACGAAAGAATATTGTGGTCTTGCCAGAAATTGTCGGTGGTGCGGTCCCAATAGCTGCCGTCGGCCATCTGATAGCGGGCTGTCTGATAGTTACCGTCCTCGTCAGTGGCAAAATTTCCGTCTTCGTCGTAAACCAAGTACTCATAAAGCGAGTTGTATTTTCCCAAACCGCAGTTCCACATATCATCGTAGTTTTTTATTCCGGTTGATGTTCCATAGGTGCCGTCCATAAGGCTCATATCATTATCGCCGGCTGTTACGCCATTCCATGCCTGACCGGTTTTTTCAAAGTTGCCGATGTTTTTGTATCTGATTTGCAGATTGTTACCCATCCACATCAATCCGCCGTAGTATGAGCCGCTGTTGGCTTTTGTGCCGTGTATAAACCCATCGGTGGTGGTTTGGTTGTAGGCAGCGTCAATAATTAAATGATTGGCAATCAGACCTGAAGAGATTTTTCCGCCATAGTGCAATGTGTTAAATGAGCCGTATGATGCTGTCAATTCTAAAGAAGGAATCAACGATGGAGTTGAGGTTGATAGCGCGACAGTGCCGCCAAATGCGCCGTCGCCGTTGGTTGATGTGCCAACGCCTCGCTGAATTTGTACGCTGCTGAGCAATGCGCCGTAGCTGTTCATGTTCACCCAAAAAACACTTTGGTCTTCGGGCGAATTGAGAGGCACGCCGTCAAGTGTAACATTGATGCGGGAGTCGCCAGCTCCGCGAATGCGCAAGTAGGTTGTGCCAGCCCCGGTACCATTCTCGCTCCAAGCCATAACGCCCGGCGTTTGCGAGAATAGGAAAGGTAGTTCGCGACCTGTTTTTGAAAAATCAGTCAATTGTTCGCGCTTGATGTTTGTGATGGCGTATGGCGCATTGGTTTGCGCGCGAACTCCGTTTACAACAACTTCTTGCAGTTGTTCGACGCGTGTTGAGTCAAAAATGACATCTTCGTCTGCCGCAATGGCATTGTTTGCCGCAAAAACGGCAAACGTCAGAAACAAAAAATCCCGTTTCATCTTTTAAAATTTAAGTTAGTAAAAAAGATTGAAATGGGGGTAATGAAAGAATTATACTGTGTGTTTCAGATTGAAAATCTGAACTTTATCCCTACGCCGGCATTACCCGAATCAGGTTCAAAGGGTATAATCTCAGCCAAATTTGGCACCCCATTTTTCAGGGCGCAAAAGTATAAAATTTATTTAATGTTTGGAAAATTTTTAGAAAGTATGTGCTTAAACTGATTGGAAATAAATCGACTATTGGTTGTTATCAAAAAAAGGCGACCCGAAAGTTCGCCTTTTTCTATTTTAAATTGCTTATTATCAATATACAACGATACGTCTGGCTTTACCATTTTCTTTTTTGCGTATTATGTAGACGCCTTCCGGCATTTTGCCGTTTAGTACCGATGTGTCACCATTGTTTATCTCGTAAGTGCCTTGGTATATGCCCATTATAGAATAAACCATGTACGCACCATTAATGTCGTCGGCAATCTCATCGATAATGGCTGTTGAGCCGGTGTTTGTGGTATCTTCAATTGGCTCCTCGATAATTTCAGGTTCATATGCCGTAATTGTGCAATTTTTTTCAAACAGTAATGTCGTGGTATTACTTACGCTACCAAACACTTTCATTGTGAATAAGTTATCGCTGGCAATTGTCGATTTCCATTGATAGCTGAAAGCCGAAGTGTCGGTAGTGGTTAGCAGTGTGTCGTTAAGGTACAATTGCATTTCTGTAATTTTGCAACTGTCGCTTTTGGCTTTGGCTTTAATGGCGGATGTTGAGCCAACTTCAATCTTTGCAGGTGATGCGTATAGTATTGCGTAATTGTTTGCGTTGGTTGGCGCTTTGGCATCAACGGCTGCGTCGGTTAGCATATATTCGCGCAACCATTCTAATGCGGGACGCTCAACACCATTTTTTATTAACCCCGAATATTGCGCTTGGCTCCATGTTTTTCCATAGATGTATCCCCAAAGTGTTACTCCTGCCACATAATCGGCTTCCCACATTATCGGAAATTGTTCTTTATATCTTTTTAGTTGTTCTTCATCGTTTTCTTTACTAATGTCGTATTCTGTAATATAGATAGGAAGGTCGATAGCATTGTGGATTTTTTCAAGTACAGTTTTAAACTCGCTGCCCGACATGTCGTTCAGGTCGTGCGATTGGCAACCCGCGGCATCAATAGGGGCTTCTGCTGCTTTTATCTTCTGAATCAAATCAATAAATTTGTCAGTCTGCCATTTGAAAGTGTTGTAATCGTTATAGATAAGGACAGCATTTGGCCAACGTTCGCGTGCCATTTGGAACGATTTCACAATCCAATCGTATCCCGTCACGCCATCGCCACCAAGCGCATCTTTGAATGGGGCAGGTGCATGTCCTGCGATGGCTTCGTTCACGACATCAATGTATTCTAAATCGGGATAGCGGCTTGCCAAGGTGTCGAACCATATTGTTATTTCCTCAAGTTGTTCTTCTTTACTAAGTTTGTCCATCCACGATGGGTATTGGCTGCCCCAAACTAACGTGTGGAATTTGAATGGAATGTTATGCTCTTTGCAATAGTTGTATTCTTTATCTGCTGAATACCAATTAAATTTGCCGCGTGTGCCTTCAATTGAGCCCCATTTGGTTTCGTTTTCAGGTGTAAGTTGGTCCCAATATTGTAAAAAATCGCTTCTGACTTGATTACTTGTTGTGATGTTGCCCAAAAATTTGTTCGGATTGTGGTTTAACTGTGCAAAGCAACTTGCGCTAAGCCCTGTCAAAAGTAATAGTGGTAAAATTTTTTTCATATCAGTTTCAATGCGTTTATTCTATACGACAAAGATAATAAATTGTCGTGTAAAAATGTGTTTTTTACATTAACGTATTGATTAATAGTGATATAAATATTTTATCGCATTTAATTTCTTATATCGATATTTGCCAACAAAAAACTTTTACTTTTGCCTTATTTGCTAAAAGTAAATTATTGCACCTTATAACTTTGATTAACAATTAATTACAATATATTATGGGAGTTATTGATGGTATCCTTACCAAACTTTTTGGAAACAAATCCGATAGGGATATTAAAGAAATTATGCCTTATGTTACAGCGACTAATGCCGAATATGCCAAACTTGCAACGCTAAGCAACGACGAATTGCGTGAGCAAAGCATTGAATTGCAGAAGATTATACAAGATAGCGTGAGTGCTGAAAATCAACAAATTGTCGATATTCGTCAGCAAATTGAGCAAGAACAAGACATCGAAAAAAAGGAAGACCTTTATAATCAGATAGACAAGATAGAGGGGGAGATTGACAAAAAAATTGCCGACGTGCTTGAGGAGATTCTGCCACGCGCCTTCGCCATTATTAAAGATACCGCGCGCCGATTTAAAGAAAGCACCGAAATTGAGGTTACTGCAACTCAGTTCGACCGCGATATTGCCGCTCATCGCGATAGTGTTGAAATCCGTGGCGATAAAGCCGTGTGGTTCAATACGTGGACTGCTGGCGGCTCGCCTATCACTTGGGATATGGTTCATTATGATGTTCAACTTATTGGAGGCGTTGTGCTGCATAAAGGCAAAATTGCCGAAATGGCCACAGGTGAAGGAAAAACACTTGTTGCAACTTTGCCAGTCTTCCTTAATGCGCTTACGCATAGGGGCGTCCACGTTGTAACTGTCAACGATTATTTGGCAAAACGCGATGCCGAATGGATGGGAACTCTTTATGAATTTCACGGTTTGAGCGTTGACTGCATCGACAAGCATGAGCCTAACTCAGCCGAACGTCGCAAAGCATATCGCGCCGATGTAACCTTCGGAACAAACAACGAATTCGGTTTTGATTACTTGCGCGACAATATGGCCATCAGTCCCGACGACCTTGTGCAACGCCGCCACAACTACGCCATTGTCGATGAGGTTGACTCCGTTTTGATTGACGATGCCCGTACACCGCTCATTATTTCAGGACCTGTGCCACGTGGCGAAAACCAACTTTTCGACAATTTTAAACCACAAGTTCAAAAGCTATATCAAGCACAACGCGACCTTGTTACGAAACTTCTTGCCGATGCTAAAAAACTGATTTCGGAAAAGAACGAGGAAGAAGGCGGAAAACTGCTGCTCCGCGCTTACAAAGGTCTGCCAAAGCATAAACCTCTAATTAAGTACTTGAGCGAGCCCGGTGTTAAAGTTCTTTTGCAGAAAACCGAAAATTTCTACATGCAGGAGAACAATAAAAATATGTATCTCATTACCGACGACCTTTATTTCGTTATCGAAGAAAAGCAAAACGCTATCGAGTTGACTGATAAGGGTATAGACCTGATTTCGACTGACGCCGAAGATAAAAACTTCTTTGTAATGCCCGATGTGGGTGCTGAAATTGCCGAACTTGAACATCAAAATTTATCGACTGCTGAATTGGCAGAAAAGAAGGACAAAATTCTGCAAGACTATTCAGTAAAAACCGAGCGTGTTCACACTATAAATCAGCTACTTAAAGCATACGCAATGTTTGAACGCGACGTTGAATATGTGGTTGTCGATAACAAAGTTAAGATTGTTGACGAACAGACAGGTCGTATAATGGAGGGTCGCCGCTATTCCGACGGCTTGCACCAAGCAATTGAGGCAAAAGAAAATGTGAAGGTTGAAGCGGCAACGCAGACTTTTGCAACCATCACGTTGCAAAACTACTTCCGCATGTACAAAAAACTTGCAGGTATGACTGGTACAGCCGAAACAGAGGCCGGTGAGTTCTGGAACATCTACAAACTTGATGTTGTGGTGATTCCGACAAACAGACCTGTTCAACGTATTGATTATGAGGATCTGGTTTACAAAAGGATCATGAGAATGCTCCTCGTGGCGGCAAGCAGAGGATACAATAATTTGGTACTCGGTGCATGGGGATGCGGTGCATTCGGCAATGATCCGAAGATCATGTCAGATCTGTTCAAGAAGGCTGCAAGGGAGACGGACGGACTGTTCGAGATCATGGAATTCGCGATCATCAGAAATGATGCCAAACCTGAGAACTATAACGAGTTCTCGCGCAATTTCAGATCCTGAAACTGAATATAAGAAGAACATATGCAGAACGCCGTAAAAGACAAGAGATACAAGCTGAAAGAGCGGATCTTGTTGGTGATCCTCCATTATTTGACAGGTACTTTTGCGGCAAATGCATATATGCTCATAAGGTTGGACAAGAGGTTTTATA
>CALBPW010000146.1 GCA_937899145.1 uncultured Bacteroidota bacterium | reverse complement strand
GATAGTATAATTTGACGCTATACTTGAATGGTCGAGAATGACATCATCGGTGGCGGTTGGCACTTTGTTTCCCGCCCAGTTTCCTTTAGTTCGCCAAAGTCCGTCGCCTGCTCCGCCTGTCCATACAAAGCCGTCAAGAGCCTCCCAGTCAATCAAATCGCCGCCATCATTTTCGTATGCCGCGCCAGATAGTGTGCCGCTATAGTTTGTAAAGGTAACCACTCCCGCTCCTGATGTACGTTGTACGTTGTTATTTGGCAAATTTTCACGCACATTAAATATCACATTATCAATAGTTAATCCGCTACCTAAGCCGATGCCGTTAAGTGTCAGTAATGCAGTTTTTTCAGTTACTGAAACGCCATAAAATGTTTTGTCTGTCCCATTCCACGAATAGCCAGAGTTAGAAAATTCGCCATTTTGCAAATGGTTGGTTGCGTCAATTGTGCCGCCACGTATCTCCAAGCCACGGCCACGGGTGCCTTCGATGCAATAGTTGTTTGCCGCAATTGTACCCGACTTTTGCACTATATAATAATAGTGTCCCGATGCTGAAGGTTGTATTTTTGCAGGCGAGTTGGGGTGTCCAAGCAAGTTTAATCGTCCCAAGTTGGTCAGATGCCGGCCGCTATACATACTCAACACTGCCGCTGAGTCTATTGTCATCACGCCTTCGGTATTAATGTAAACATTACCAACGCTGCTATTCATTGTTATGGTATGGTGGTTGAGGTCTAATTCACCTTTGCGAATGTGTATAAGCGAATCGACACTTGAACCTTCTTGCGTGTAATCGTTTTGCAACTCGTATTTGCCACCACCGCAAATTTCGATTTGGCGGATAGTTTTTGATACGCCCGGGTCAAACTTATACACAAATCCCTCTTTACCACCAAGATACAATTTGCTATATTGGCTATAATGTGAGTTCATTGAGAATGTGCCGCCAAGGTTTTGCAAGTCGCCACCCACATACATATTATTCCAATACAAGTAGAAGATACCTGTATTTATGGTCAAATCGTTTTGTACAAACAGGTCGTTGGCTTTGGCTTTTATGTTTCCTGTTGCTCCCGAAATAGGATACATGCGTTTGTAATATGTTGGGTCTGAACTATTTACTACCAAATTATAGAACGATTTCCCACTTATTCCTTCACCTTTATTATTAAGTGTATCGCCTGAATAAATATTCGCACTGTTACCAACAAGCGTTACTGTACCTTTGCGCGGAATAAATACGCCTGTGCGGGTGCTATCTTCGTTCCAAACATTATTGTACCAATGGCTGCCCAATGTTATATCGTACGACGATAGTCCATCATCGGGACTGACATCGAGTGTAGCAAGCGAGTCAATCTTCAACCAACCCGATACGTTAATATTGCCTCCGAGTTTTTTGGTGCCGGTTCCGCTAAACAATACATTGCAGAATGCGGAGCTGCTGATATTTTGGTCTTCACCATCAAAAATAACATCTGACGAATGGTTAAAAGTACCCGCATTGCTCCAATTACCCGACACTTGAAATTTGTAACTGCTTGATACTATGGCATCTTCGTCGATAATCACATCGCCGTCAACATCAAACGTATTGTCGTAAGGGCGCTTGACTGCGCTACCAGTAAAGCGTAATGTTGGATAGATAATTTCAGTGTTGTAGTTGCGGATGAGTTGTTCGGTTTCGCCACTACTAAAGTGCAGCAAAGCTCCCTCTTTATGTATCAAGTTGCAATTCTGATACATATAAAGGTCGCCACCAATGGTAATGGTATGGTCTTCGATGTTTAAATGGCCTTTGCTGTTGGAGGTCATCAGGTTTCTACCCACTTTTACATCGCTTTTAAACGCGCAAGTGTCGTCTTTGTTCTTCTGTATGTAAATGTCGTAGAATTGATTATTGTTAACACTGCTAACATTTATAGTTTGCGTGTTACCAAGCCCGCGCAAATAGAGAGTTCCCGCATTTTGGTGGAAATTACCGCCACCTGCATCGGTATTGGTAAAATTGCCATACAGGTAGATTGTTCTATTGTCGGCATTAAACTCACTACCCGAGTATATCGATAGGTTGCCATTGATGGTAAGTGTGCCTTTCAGTGTTTTTATCTGACTGCCACGAAATTCCACGTTTGGCAATGTGGTTGCTGTAATTTCTTGATCGCCACTGCCATCAAAAATCACAGTTGCTTCGGGGTTAATCTCCACATAGCTTGCTCCAAGTTTCCAATCGCCTTCAATTGTAATTCGAGGGTCGTCGGTTACGGTAAATTTAGGTGTGTAGCCGTTTACGTTTATCCAACCTTTGATTATGAGAGT
>CALBPW010000145.1 GCA_937899145.1 uncultured Bacteroidota bacterium | reverse complement strand
CTAGTGACTGGAGTTCAGACGTGTGCTCTTCCGATCTCAGGTATAGTTGATGACGGCATTACCTTGGTAGTTCGGAGTGTTTTCTATGCGCGTTTTGAAGGTAACTGTACGCCAATCAAGGCGCCCGAGTTTGTAATCAAAGTATTCATCAATCGGACCTGTATAAACCAATCGGTCGGCTATTGCTCGCCATGTGTCTTTGTGTTCTTTGAAAAAGTCGCAGTTGGTATGCGTCTCAACGCCTTCAAGCAGTTTGTTGATGAGGACATTGTAGCCGCCAATTGGTATGCCTTGATAAGCATCATTAAAATAATTGTTGTTAAACTCAAAACGGAATGGCAAACGGCGAATTACAAATGCAGGAATTTCAGTTGCTTTCATTCCCCATTGCTTTTCGGAGTATCCTTTTACAAGTGTTTCGTAAATATCGCGCCCCACAAGTTTAAGTGCCTGCTGTTCAAGGTTTTTGGGTTCTTCAATATCGGCATATTCAGCGCGTTGCCGGTCGATTATCGCCTTTGCCTCGTCGGGCGTGTTAACCCCCCAAAGCTGGCGAAAGGTATTCATATTGAATGGCAGATTGTAGTATTTCCCTTTGTAACAAGCAATTGGCGAGTTTATAAAATTATTAAATGGCACAAGGCTATTCACAAATTTCCAGACATCTTCATTCGATGTGTGAAAAATATGGGGTCCATACTTGTGAACATTGATGCCGCTAATGTTTTCGGTATAGCAGCCGCCCCCGATATGTGGGTTCCGGTCGATGACAAGCGCTTGCTTGCCTGCCTTGCGCGCGCGATAGGCGAACATACTGCCGAACAAACCCGCGCCAACTATTAGATAATCGTATTGTTTCATAAGCTATGGATTATAATGGCACTCCGACAAATCGTTACAGATAAATTTGGCGTGAATCCTCCAATTCTCTTTTGGCGGAATCTGCATGTAATTGCCGTAAATATTTTTCAGATAGGCATCGGGATTGCCTGGCGCATAGAATTTGTGTCCTTCAAACTCAACTTCCGACAACGGGAAGATGTCGGTTTTCAATGTGGGGTAGCCGTAGGTGAGTCTTTCCATTGGTGAGAAAACTCTGTTTCGGGTGCGTCCGACACAAAATAATCCGAACATTACCTTCAACATAACATAAATGATTGGGAAAACGAAATAACGGATAATGTTTCTGAATGTGAGCGGCTTGTTGTAATGGAAAAATCCAAAACATTTTTGAAACCAGTTCAAAAAGAACCTGAACACTGGTTTGGACAATGACGGGTATTCGACAGCTTCAAAAACATCGATAAAAATTCCCCGGTGATAATCAGTGGTGAACACATCAAAATCGTTGATATAAAATGTATTATCTTTTCTGATTTTAAATATTCCTTTTCCTACGCCCGATTGCGGTTCGTTTTTATTAGTTTGTAAAAAATAACCTTGTTTAAGTTGCGATGTTCCTATTTCGATAAACCGATTATAGTCTTGAGTCGGCATTGAAACGTCAATATCATCGTCCCACGGAATAAAACCACCATGGCGAATGGCTCCAAGTAATGTCCCATAGCTGAGCCAATATTGCAAATTGTTTGCGCGACATATTCTGTCAAATTCGATAAGTACGTCGAGCGAATGCTTTTGTGATTCACGAAATGGCGCTCCTTCAGGATTTATATCTAAAAAATCTTTCATCTAACTACG
>CALBPW010000144.1 GCA_937899145.1 uncultured Bacteroidota bacterium | reverse complement strand
GTAAAGAAAATAATTCCCAACAGCCAGAAGGATTTAATCATTATAAACATTGTCTCCCTTCTTTTCTATTTGAAGATTATTTTAAACAATCATCTGATTGTGAAAATGATTCCAGTGAAGAAAAAGATAATGATAAAAAAAATAATTCATTTGACAAAACAAAAGAAGACAAAAATATTTCAAAAAATATATTAGAAGAAAAAACGTCAGAAAATTCTGAGAATAATAATATTAATGAAGAAACAAAAAATTATACACCTAATAATGATATTAATATTAATAATAATATAAATAATATCATATATAAGAATGATATTAATATAAATAATAATATGAATAATAATATATTTGGAAATAAAATAAATAAAATAGAAAATAATAGTTCCCAACATTTATTTAATAGATTTCCAACATATCAAGGAAAAAATAATTATCCAAATTCTTTCAATAATAATATACCATATTATTATCCTAATTATTTAAATCCAATGAATAGTATGCCTTCACTCGAACCTAATTATAATATATTAAATAACAATATCAATATTATAAATAATAATAATTTTATGGATTCAAAACCAAATCCATATTTTAATAATAATAATAATTATAACCAAAATTATTCCTTTAATCAACCTCAGCCAAAAAAATATTATAATCATAGTATGAATATAAATGAAATTCCGAATCAAAATTATGGGAATAATTTATCTTTTAATAGTGATATGAATATAAGAAAGAATATAATAATATCAAATAATAAACATCCATCATCTTTTAAAATGAAAGAAAATTATCAAGAAAAGCATAAAAAAGCAAATAAGAAAAATAAAAAAGAAAAACAAGAAGATAATAATATAATAAAAAAATTATTAAATACACCAGATTATGCTTTATGTAATTTATTAAAAAATCAAAAAGATTCAAGAGATGGGTTATCGTGCAATTATGATAAATTACAATCCTGAAACTGTAAGCACCGATTACGACGTTTGCGACCGACTATTTTTTGACGAGCTCACCCTTGAGCGCGTCCTCGACATCTGCGACCTTGAACAGCCAAAAGGCGTAATTGTCTCAACTGGCGGACAAATTCCAAACAATTTAGCGCTTCTGCTTGATAATCAATATATTAAAATTCTCGGAACTTCTGCAAAATCTATTGATATGGCCGAGGACAGGCAAAAATTTTCCGCCATGTGCGACTCGCTCGGCATCGACCAACCACGCTGGAAAGAACTCACTAACATCAACGACATATACAGTTTTGTGGAGGAAGTTGGATTGCCGGTGCTTATTCGTCCGTCGTACGTGCTTTCGGGCGCGGCAATGCGCGTAGTATCGAACCGCGACGAACTTGAAAACGCCCTGCGCAATGCGGCAGTGGTTAGCCAAGAGCATCCGGTAGTGGTTACCGAGTTTATGCAACGTGCCAAAGAGGTTGAAATTGACGCGGTTGCACAAAACGGCATTATCAAATGTTACGCCATAAGCGAGCATATTGAGTACGCAGGCGTCCACTCTGGCGATGCCACCGTCGTCTTTCCTGCTCAAAAATTGTACTACGAGACAATCCGTCGTATCAAAAAGATTTCCAAACAGATAGCACAAGCACTTAACATCTCCGGACCTTTCAATATTCAATTTTTGGCAAAAGACAATGCGTTGCGTGTTATCGAATGCAATTTGCGAGCATCGCGGAGTTTCCCGTTTGTGTCGAAAATTACCAAGTTCAACTTTATCGGCATGGCTACTGAAATTATGCTTGGCAAAGAGGTGCAGCCATACGGAAAAACCTTTGCCGACATTGATTATGTGGGAGTCAAGTCGTCGCAGTTCTCATTTGCGCGATTGCTAAAAGCCGACCCAGTGCTTGGTGTCGACATGGCATCGACTGGAGAGGTGGCTTGCATTGGCGACAATTACCACGAGGCTCTGCTCAAGAGTATGCTGTCGGTCGGACACCGCATTCCATCAATGGATAAAGGCATTCTTATTTCGTCGGGGACATCAAAATCGAAAGTTGAACTGCTTGAGGCGTCACGAATGCTGAAGGAAAAAGGCTACAAACTTTACGCCACCAGCGGTACAGCGGCTTTTATGACCGATAATGGTATCGATGCCGAAATTTTGCATTGGCCTGATTCTGACAAGAAGCCAAACGTGCTCGATTTTATTGCCGACCACAAAATTGATTTGGTTATCAACATTCCGAAAAACAACACCCCTCGCGAGCTTGAAAATGGGCACAAGATTCGCCGCGCCGCCGTTGACCACAATATTCCGTTGATTACTAACGCTCGGCTTGCCGGCGCTTACATCTGGTCGGTTTGCAAAATTGGTGTCGAAGGATTGGGAATAAGGCATTGGGCTGAATACTAAAGTTTTTCATATTTCGAAAAATCGGTGATTGGTTAACTGATTAACTATTCACCGTTTTTTTGTTTTTTATCAATTTACCTTTTAGAGTTAAATCGATTAAAAAAAGAGATAATTTGTAATTAAAACCCGAAATTATCTATCAATAATCTCAAATCGCGAACATTTTACTTCCGTTTGTAAATTTCAATTTGTTAGCGAAAACGTTTTCTTGCAATTGGTTTTCTAATAAAAGATTAAAAAAATCGTAATTTCAGTTACGATTTATAATTAAAATACGTAGTTTACTAATAGAAATGTGTAAATAATCGTTTTTTAGTTGCGATTTTAAAACCAACTGTATATTTGCAATGTCGAAAAAATGATAAAAAGACATAATTTGTATAAATCTATTAATCAATTAAATCAATAATGCTATGAGCAAATTACGATTTGATGTAGTGCAAGATGCTTTTAAGAAGAAAGCGGTTGCCGTAGAAACACCCGAAACTCGTCCGTCAGAATATTTTGGCGAGTTAGTTTTTAATCGCGAAAAAATGCGTAAATATCTTGATGTTAAAACATTTAACGCCATAATTGATTGCATCGACAATGGAAAAGCTCTTGACCGCGACACTGCCGATCACGTGGCCGCCGGGATGAAGGCTTGGGCTATTGAACATGGCGTAACACACATCACTCACTGGTTTCAGCCGCTTACCGAGGGCACTGCCGAAAAGCACGACTCGTTTATGGAGTACGACAACAAGGGTGGAATGATTGAAAGTTTTGACGGAAAATCGCTCGTTCAGCAGGAGCCTGACGCTTCGTCGTTCCCAAGCGGCGGCATACGCGCTACCTTTGAAGCCCGCGGCTACACTGCTTGGGACCCAACATCGCCGGTCTTCATTCAAGACGACACCCTTTGCATACCAACGGTTTTCATCGCCTACACGGGCGAAGCTCTCGACTATAAAACGCCGCTGAAAAAGGCTTTGAAGGCTGTCAACGACGCTGCGCTGCCAATCTGCCAGATGTTCAACCCTGCCGTGCGCAAAGTTTACTCGTACCTTGGCTGGGAGCAGGAGTATTTTCTTGTAGATGAAGACCTCTACGCAGCCCGCCCCGACCTTATGCTTACCGGCCGCACACTTATGGGGCACGCATCGTCGAAAAACCAACAGCTCGACGACCACTATTTTGGCGCCATTCCGTCGCGCGTGGCTGCCTTTATGCGCGATATTGAAATTGCTGGTTACAAACTTGGCATTCCGCTCAAAACCCGACACAACGAGGTTGCGCCTAACCAGTTTGAACTTGCACCAATCTTTGGCGAAACAAACCTCAGCAACGACCAGAACCAGCTGATAATGAACACGATGAACACTGTAGCACGCAAACATGGTTTTGTTGTTCTGTTACACGAAAAGCCATTCGATGGCATCAACGGCTCGGGCAAACACAACAACTGGAGTCTCTCCACCGATAACGGCATCCTGCTGCATGCTCCTGGCAAGACCCCAGAAGCCAACCTGCGCTTCGCAACCTTCATCGTTGAGACCCTGATGGGTGTCTATAAGCACAACGGCCTGTTGAAAGCCTCTATCATGAGTGCCACCAACGCCCATCGTCTGGGTGCCAATGAGGCTCCTCCCGCCATCATCTCGTCTTTCCTGGGCAAACAACTCACGGAACTGCTTGACCACATCGAGAAGGGTGAGGCACTGAGCATGGAGGGCAAGGGACACTTCAAAATGGACATCCCCGAGATTCCTGAACTACTCATCGACAATACCGACCGTAACCGCACGTCGCCCTTTGCCTTTACCGGTAACCGTTTCGAGTTCCGAGCCGTGGGTAGCGAGGCCAACTGTGCCTCAGCCATGATTGCGCTGAACAGTGCCGTCGCCGAAGCCCTCGTGGACTTCAAGAAGCGTGTCGATGCCCGCATCCCCGAACTGGAGAAGAAATTGGCCGGCACAGGACACACCGCCCTGTTCCATGCCATCATCGACGTGTTGCGCGAGGACATCAAGTTCTGCAAGCCCATCCGCTTCGACGGCAACGGCTACAGCGACGAGTGGGTGCTGGAAGCCGAGCGCCGCGGCCTCGACGTAGAGAAGTCGTGCCCGAAGATTTTCGAACGCTATCTCGATGCAGGCAGCATACA
>CALBPW010000143.1 GCA_937899145.1 uncultured Bacteroidota bacterium | reverse complement strand
TGAAGCAACTGCTTGGCCGTCCGCTAATTAAGGTTGACGAAGGAATCAGAAAAATATTGGAAAAAGGATTGTTTGAACTCGAAAACGCCAAATGATGCAGCAAGTAGCCGACATATTATCGAACATTGAAAAACTCATTGCTGAGCTGCCATTGCAGCGCGAGCCACAGGGCTTGTATGCGCCCATCGGCTATTCGATGCAAAACGGAGGCAAACGCATCCGTCCGCTGCTTACTGTGCTGGCTTGCCAAATGTTCGACAATCAAAAAACCGATGACGCCTACACGCCAGCCATTGCGTGGGAGATGTTCCACAACTTCACCCTTCTGCACGACGATCTGATGGACAACGCACCCATGCGTCGCGGCAAACCCACAGTTTACACCAAGTGGAACGCCAACACCGCCATTCTGTCGGGCGACACAATGCTTGTTGAAGCGTTTAGAATCTTGCATCAAACTAAAAGCGATAATTTCAGCCAGATAATCGAACTATTCACCAAAACAGCCGAAGAAGTTTGCGAAGGTCAAATGTTTGATATGGAATTTGAAACCCGAAACAACATCACCGAATCGGAATACATCAATATGATACGACTGAAAACATCGGTTTTGATTGGCGCATGCCTAAAAACAGGCGCACTTACGGGCAACGCGACACACAACGACGCACAACTGATGTACGATTTCGGCATCAATCTTGGACTTGCGTTCCAACTGCGCGACGATTGGCTCGACACCTTTGGCAATGCCGAAACATTTGGCAAACGCATTGGCGGCGACATTGTCAGCAGCAAAAAAACATACCTGTTAGTCAAACTGTTACAGAGCGCATCAACAGCCGATTCAGAGCAGATAACATTCTGGCTCAACCGCAAAATCTTCGACGAGCAAGAAAAAATATCGTTCATCACATCGATGTACAAAAAATATGAGATAGACCGCATAGGGCAGGCAAAGGTGGAAGAGTATGGCGACAAAGCCCTTCAAACCTTGCGGCAGATTGGCAACAACAGTAAAATAGACATAACACAATTGCAAGAAATCAGCAACAAACTGCTGAATCGAAATAAATAACAAGAAACTTATAAAACACTCAAAGATATGGCTAAGAATATCGGTAAAATCGTTCAAATCATCGGTCCTGTTGTCGATGTCAGTTTTGAACAAGAAGGCAATCTGCCAAACATTTTGGATGCATTAGAGATAAAACGTACCGACGGCAGTACACTTGTGTGCGAAGTGGAACAACACATTGGCGAGAAGACAGTTCGTGCCATTGCAATGGACTCAACCGATGGACTGAGCCGCGGTGTTGAAGTAGTGGCCACTGGCGCACCTATCAAAATGCCCGTCGGCGAACAAATAAACGGTCGCCTAATGAACGTTACGGGCGACACCATCGACGGCATTGGTCTGCTGCCAAAAGAAGACGGCTACCCGATTCACCGTCCCGCCCCATCGTACGACGAACTGTCGACCGAGTCGGAAGTGCTGTTCACCGGCATCAAAGTAATCGACCTGATTGAACCATACACCAAGGGCGGAAAAATCGGTCTGTTTGGCGGTGCAGGCGTAGGCAAAACAGTACTTATTCAAGAGCTTATCAACAATATCGCAATCGGATATTCGGGCATATCGGTGTTTGCCGGTGTAGGCGAGCGTACCCGCGAGGGCAACGACCTACTGCGCGAGATGATTGAAGCCGGAATTGTTGACTATGGCGAAGAATTTAAAAAGAGCAGATCGGAAGAGCGTCGTGTAGGGAAAGAGTGTAGATCTC
>CALBPW010000142.1 GCA_937899145.1 uncultured Bacteroidota bacterium | reverse complement strand
CAGTTGGTTAGAGCACCTGACTGTTAATCAGGGGGTCCTTGGTTCAAGTCCAAGAAGGGGAGCAAGAAGACCGATGATGAATCGGTCTTTTTCTTTTATCAGGGGGGGGGGCTTGGTTCAATCCCGATAGCTATCGGGGTTAGGAGTTAGCTCCGCTGATTATATGGATTAAATCCTAAATAAGTCTAATTTCTTCTATCCGCACCCCACATCAGTTTATTGCGCAAGGTTGAGAAAAAGCCGTGTCCGTCAAGTTTGATAACCGATATGTTGTGAGCCGATTTGCGGATTTCGATTTCGGTAGGATTATGCAGTGCCACTGATGTTGAGTCGAGCGACAGCATATAGTTGAGTTCGCGGCTTTCGATTTTGATTTTTATTGTGCTATAATCAGGTATTACAAGCGGGCGCACTGTCAGATTGTGTGATGCTATTGGTGTTATTATTATGTTTTGCGACGATGGAGAGAGAATTGGTCCGCCTGCACTCATTGAGTAGGCGGTGGAGCCTGTTGGTGTCGCAATTATCAGTCCATCAGCCCAATAGCTTGCCAAATACTTGTCATCAATGTAAGCGTGAATGACAATCATACTTGAGCTGTCGCATTTATGCACAGTAATTTCGTTGAGTGCAAACGGGTGTTTTATCTCGTCAATTTTTGGTTGCAGCTCAAGCAATGGGCGTTGCTCTACCACAAAACGCCCGGCCGCCAATGCGTCAATAGCTGTGTCGATGTTGTCGGGCGAAATATCGGCTAAAAAACCCAAACGCCCTGTGTTTATACCGACAAATGGCACATGCAAGTATTCAAATTCGCTTATTGCTTTCAAAAAACTGCCGTCGCCACCAATTATGATTATGAAATCGAGGTTGCTTGGCATGGCTCCCGATGTGTTGATGTTTGAAAATGAGTAGCCTCCATTTTGTTGCCAAAGATTGAAGACGGGCGCAAAAAGCGGGTGAAGCCAGATGCTGGCTTTGTGGCGACTTAACGCGCCAAACAAAGTTTCGAGCAATGGCTGATGCAGCGAGCCTAAAAGTTGACTATAGATAGCGACGTTCATTATTCGAGAGTTACAACAAAACTTCCGCTGAAATCGTTGAGTTTTTTGTTGAAATTTTCAGCTTTTTCGCGGCTTTCAAACGGACCTGCAATTATGCGATAAACCTTGATTCCGTTTTTATCGCCGATTTGAATCATAATGTCTTTGCCGATTTTTTCTTTAATCTCGGCGCAGCGTTTCACAAGATTTGCGGCCTCCTGATAGCTCGCAAGTTGCACGCCATAACCTTTCGGATAAATAGCTGTTGAAGTTATCTTGTAATACTCGTTGGATGGCGTTTTTACCTCAGTTACGGCAGTTTGCCGTTCAGTTGGCGATTGTTGTGGTGCTGGCGCGATAACATCAGTTTCAGCAGTTTTTTTGCCCGGCCAGGCTGGCGTAGATGACTGATTTTTTGCTTGCTCAACGCTGCTCCCTTCGGGCAAGCTGACAACTTCAACTTTCACATTTGTTGTGCCTTTATCGGTGAATTTCAGTTTTTCGGCAGCCGCACGCGATAGGTCGATGATGCGTTTATCAACAAATGGACCGCGGTCGTTAATAGTTACTGTGACAGATTGATTATTATCAAGATTTGTAACTTTGACAACTGTCCCGAACGGCAAAGTGCGATGCGCTGCGGTCATTTTGTTTTGCTTGAAAACTTCGCCGCTTGCAGTTGTTTTGCCATCAAATTTATCGGCGTAAAACGATGCCTGCCCTATTTCAGATATTTGCGCTGTGGCTGCACCTGTTATCGTTATCAAAATAGCCGCAATAGTTAGTTTTAGTTTGTTCATTTTCAGTTTTTTATATCGATTCAAAAATAGTTGTGTTCCGTTTTGTTTAATCAGTGGATCGGCTGATTGATTATTTACTTGTCAATTAACTGATTCCAAATATAGAAATATATTACTTATCGTCTTTATTTTCAGCGTTTTCAGTTAGTGCCGGATTAAAGTTGAAAACACCATCGTGCACATCGTGGGCGGCACGGATGCTAAGATTCAACTCAAAACCTGCAAGTAAAATGTTGGAATACAAATTTAGCAAAACTAAGATGGCGATTAGCGTACCAATTGAGCCGTAAAGAGCATTGTAGTTGCTAAAGTTTGACAGGTAAAAGCCGAAGCCTGCCGAAGCCGCAAGAAGTAGCACTGTGGCCAAAACCGAGCCTGCTGAGATGAACCCCATTTTTGTATGTTTGGCAGGTGCGAAATAGTAGATTATTGACACGCTCATTAAACATAATCCTAAAACTATCATCCACTGTACAACGTAAAGCAAAATTCTTGAAAATAAGCCGTTAATAATATGCTTGCTAACAAGTACGCTTATTGCCATACGGCCAAACATCATCATTGCTATTGCTGCTGATAATAAGGCTGTTACACCAAATAACATTATCAACGACGATACACGCAGGTTGATAAATGAACGCGTTTCGTGGGTATTGATTGATGCGTTGAATGCTTTAATTACAGATGTTATGCCGTTTGAAACTACTATCAATGTGGATATAAAACCTATTGATAATAAACCGCTCCGCGGGTTCATCGCTATATCGACAAGTGTTTCTTCAATCGACTCGAATGTGGATTCGGGCATAAACTGCTCAAGCAGCGATACAAATTCAGATTGAAAATTGGGGATTGGAATGTAGGGAATAAGAGTGAATAAGAACAAGGCTGCAGGGAATAGCGCCAAAAAGAAGTTGAAGGCAATGGCAGCTGAGCGGATGCCGTGCGTGCCTCCCGATAGTGATTTTACAAAAAACGACCCTACGTCGTAAAGCGACAATTGCCCAAACCCGGGAAAGGTTATGCCTTTAGTTTTTTCGACAAACCTGTCAATTCGGGTTTTCCAATTTTCGATAATCTGCTTGATTTTCATTATTTTATTGCCTTAAGACTTAAATCGAGACTATGAATTTGATGAGTGAGAGCGCCTACCGATATAAAATCGACACCTGTTTCGGCATACTCGCGCAAGTTGGCATCAGTAATGCCGCCAGAAGCCTCGGTTTCATATTTTCCGCCAATCATTTCAACGGCTTTTTTGGTGTCGGCAATTGAGAAGTTGTCAATCATAATCCGGTCAATTCCTCCAATTTCCATTATCTGCCGTATTTCGTCAAATGAGCGGGCTTCAACCTCTATTTTCAGATTTTTACCTTTGGTTTTCAAATAATCTTTTGCGCGGTTGATGGCTTGCGGAATGCCGCCTGCAAAATCAATGTGGTTGTCTTTTATCAGAATCATATCGTAAAGTCCGATGCGGTGGTTTTGTCCGCCGCCCATCACAACCGCCATTTTTTCAAAAACGCGCATTCCGGGTGTCGTCTTGCGGGTATCAAGAATTTTGGTGTTGGTGCCTTTCACAAGTTCAACGTAATGGCTTGTTTGTGTGGCAATTCCGCTCATACGTTGCATGAAATTGAGCACAAGGCGCTCGGTTTGCAGAATCGACAATTCGCTGCCTTCAACAATAAATGCCACATCGCCTTTTTTTACTGGCGTGCCATCGGTTATGAAAGTGGTCATTTTCAAGTTTTTATCAAACTCGTTAAAAACCATTCGGGCTACCTCAACGCCAGCCAATATGCCGTCTTGCTTTACAAGCAATTGTGCTTTTCCCGTTTGGTTTGCAGGTATGCAACTTAGCGAGGTGTGGTCGCCATCGCCAACATCTTCTTTAATAGCCTGTGCTATAAAGTTTTTTATGTACTCCTGATTGTTCATTACTCTATTGATAATTGATAAATAAATTGCTGGTTATGTTGCTTTTTAGTTAAAAAACTGACACGATAATTTGCTGATTCACAAAACATTGTGCCTATGACAAAGAAGCTGTCGCTATCGTGGCTGCGACTGATGACATTGAATGAGGCGGGTTGGTTTTTTTTGAAGAAATCGCTTAACAGCAATTGTGAATGTTTGCTACTGCTGATACCCGAAAAATCGGGCAGCGAGAGTTCGATCCGGTGATTGAAATAAGTTGATAATGAATCGATATTAGTTGTTTGCAAGGTGCCGATAATGCGTTCGACAATTGTGTCAGCTTGCGCCACTTGCGCATTTGCCGATGGCATAAAAATTGTTGCTAATGCAAAAATTATCAGAATCTTTTTAAAAAAACGCATCTGCTAACTAACTTTGACAATTGATTACAAAAGTAATCAGGCATTTGAAAATTTAAAAGTTTTAGGTTTTAAGTTTTAAGTTTTTGATGTTTTAAGCTATGATTGTCTGAAGTCGGCTGTCTGAAGTCTAAAAAAATGAAAACAATACTTTACGTGGTTGGGAAAACCGATGAGGAATATTTGAACATTGGCATTGATAAGTATTGCAAGCGCATTGCTCGATACACGCCGTTTGAATTTGTGGCGCTGCCGGATATTAAAAATGCTAAAAACCTGACTGAGAGCGCGCAACGCACAAAAGAGGGCGAAATGATTTTGCAGCAATTTTCGGCTGGCGACTACATTGTTCTGCTTGATGAAAACGGACGCGAATACACATCGGTGGCAATGGCAGAATGGATGAATGGTGTTTTTAATCAAGGATTTAAGCGACTTGTGTTTGTTGTGGGCGGACCTTACGGATTTTCAAACGAAGTTTACAAAGCTGCCAACACAAAAATTTCTTTATCAAAACTCACTTTTCCTCATCAATTGGTTCGATTGTTGTTTGTTGAACAATTATATCGTTGTCATACAATATTGAAAGGCGAACCATATCACCACAAATAATTAAAAATTAAAAATTAAAAATTAAAAATTAAAAATTAAAAATTAAAAATTAA
>CALBPW010000141.1 GCA_937899145.1 uncultured Bacteroidota bacterium | reverse complement strand
ACGAGATAAGCTAGTGACTGGAGTTCAGACGTGTGCTCTTCCGATCTCCGCAAAAATAACGAGCGATTATGCGCCAATGGGTTAAGGCAAGGTTAAAAACCGTTAACGATAAGTTAAAACGTGTGCAAAGCCAACAACTTTAACTACATTTGGCACAAAATAAAAAACAGTGAAAAAACAACGTTTTTCGGGCATTTTAGCACTCATGATAATTTCACTATTCGGCATAATCGCCGTACAAATTATTTGGGTGCGCAAAGCAATTTCTGTCCGCAACGAACAATTTGCGCAACACGTCAACCATGCGCTGCTAAACACCGCATACCGGATTGAACGCAATCAGAATGCTTTTTGGATTTCGAATTTTATGGCAAATCAGGCAGGCAAAGCGCGCAATAGGCAAGAGGCGTCGCTAATTATGTCGCTCAGCGATTTTGGCAAAACACAACAAGCCGAACATGTTATCGACATTGCCAATGTTAAAACCGAAAAAAAGGGCGACACAGAAATCACAACCTATAAGATTGATACTCTGCTCGATAACGGTAATGTGTCGTTTCAGGCTTACTCATCAATTACGCGGCCAAATGGCGACAACAACGATGCCAACAGCCAAATCAACGGCTTAATGGAACAAATGCTCTTTGAGTTTAACCTGAAAGACCGCCCAATTGCCGAACGCATCGATTTTTCAATTATAAAGCCGACATTAGCATTTGAATTACGCAACGCCGGCATTGAGCAGCCATTTGAATTTGCCGTAACCGACAGCCACGGAAAACCGATTCAGCAGCTAACTTCAAAGGGGTACAAACGCCCAAATCACACCTTCCGCACCAGCCTTTTCCCAAATGATATCAGGCAACACGACGAGATGCTATCGGTTTATTTTCCAAACCGCCGCAATGCCCTTTACAGCGAAGTGACACTGCCTATAACAGCTTCTGCTTTGTTTACCGTCATCATATTGATAACTTTTTGGGTTACTCTCCGCACTATGGTTGACCAAAAACGAACCTCGGAAGTGAAAACCGACTTTGTTAACAATATGACACACGAATTTAAAACACCACTTGCCACAATTCAACTTGCAGCCGACTCAATCGCTTCGCCATCAATAATTGGCGAACCCGAAAAAATACGCCGTTTTATCAATATTATTAAAGAAGAAAACCGCCGCATGAACAGGCAGGTTGAGAGCGTTTTGCAAATGTCGATGCTCGACAAAAAGGACTTCAATCTGAACCTGCAACCTACGCATATCTGCCCAATTGTTGAAACTGCAGTTGGCAATATCAGCCTGCAAGTTGAGCGCAAAAACGGAACTGTCAAGTTTAACAATAACTCAACAAACGACTTTGTGCGTGTTGACCAATCGCACTTTATAAATGTGATTTACAACTTGTTGGACAATGCCAACAAATACTCGCTTGATGCGCCACCTGAAATTACAGTAACTTTGCGCAATATTGGCGCCGATTTGCTAATATCTGTCAGCGACCGCGGCATCGGCATGGATAAAGAAACGCAAGAAAAAGTGTTTGAGAAATTCTATCGGCATCCGATGGGTAACGTGCACACTGTCAAGGGGTTTGGCTTGGGATTGAGCTATGTGAAAGCTATTGTGCTATCGTGCAAAGGCGAAATTAAAGTGTCGAGCCAAAAAGGCGAGGGCAGTACCTTCGAAATTTGGATTCCAACAATAGACGAAGAATCATAAATATCTAATGCAATGGCAAATAAGCGTATTTTTTTAGTTGAAGATGATGTCAATTTCGGCTCTGTTCTGAAATCGTTTTTAGAGATGAACGACCTTGATGTTGACTGGGTTGATGATGGCCTGGACGCAGTATCAACTTTTAAATCAAACACATACGATTTATGCATACTCGATGTTATGTTGCCGCACATCGACGGTTTTACAATCGGCACTGAAATTAAAAAGCTAAACGCCGGTACTCCAATCATTTATCTGACAGCTAAAAATATGAAAGAAGACATGATTAAAGGTTACAAAATTGGAGCTGACGACTATATCACCAAACCGTTTGATTCTGAGGTTCTTATATACAAGATTAAAGCCATCTTAAAACGTCAGCTGCCCGATGCTAAACCGATTGTTGACGAGGTGTTGCAGGTTGGTCGCTACAGTTTTAACACAATGAACCGCACTCTCACTTTCGAAGATGGCGAACTTATAAAGTTATCGCCAAAAGAGGCTGAACTGCTCAGCTTTCTGATGATGAACGTCAACCATGTTGTTGACCGAAACCTGACACTTGAAAAAATTTGGGGCGAAACGGGCTACTTCACAGCTCGCAGCATGGATGTTTACATCACAAAACTTCGCAAATATTTAAAAAACGACCCTGCAATCGAAATCACTAACGTTCATGGCACAGGGTATATTTTAGGGATTAAAAGTTAAAGTAATAATTGATCTATAGGTCAAATTGCAGGCTACAATCCATTACAAATGCCGATAAACAGAAAGTTTGAAGGGTATTCAAATTTTGAAAGGCAAAATTGATGTTTCCAGAGGCTCAAAATGTCGTTGCTTAAAACAATTTTATTTCTCACAGAGTAGCTCCCCA
>CALBPW010000140.1 GCA_937899145.1 uncultured Bacteroidota bacterium | reverse complement strand
ACAAGGATAATAATAATTATCTTTATCTGAATCAGAAAAATAAAGAGCTGAACGATGAGCTTGCACGGCAACGCAGTGCGCAAATTGTGTCGTACAAATTGGATACGGCGAGTGCAAAATATGTTGTTGACGATGTTTATACGCAGCAATATGAATACATTCCGTGCGAGGTGGTTAGCAATTCAATCGAAACATCGAACAATTATCTGACGCTGAATGTTGGCAGCAAGCACGGCATTGAGCCAGGAATGGGAGTTGTGTCGGCATCGGGTGCGGTTGGTGTTGTAAAGGCTGTATCGCCAAATTTCTCAGCGGTAATAAGTGTGCTGAATCAAGATTTGAAGATAAGCGCAATGCTCGAAAATAATGGCTATTTTGGAACTCTAACATGGGACGGCTACGATTATCAACATGCCATTTTTCGCGATTTGCCAAGCCACATCTTGATTTTTAAAAACGATAAAGTGATAACAAGCGGATACTCAACAATATTTCCGAAAGGCGAGATGATTGGTCGTGTTGATTCAATCATCGACTCGGGCACCAATGGATTTATAACTGCAAAGGTGCGTTTGGCTGTTGATTTTAAACGATTGACAAACGTGCAAGTGGTGCGGAACCTGCTTAAAAAAGAACAATTGGAATTGCAAAACAGAGCCGAAAATGAATAACGTCCTACTTAATAATATTATTCGTTTTATCTTATTGATATTGATACAGGTAGGTGTGCTGAATCAAGTGCAGCTGGGTGGCTTTATCAATCCGTATTTGTACATTTTGTTTATCATAATGCTGCCATTCAACATTCCGGGCTGGTTTATACTTGTGTTGTCGTTTGTGATGGGCATCAGCATCGATATGTTTTGCAACTCGCCCGGCATACACGCATCGGCAACCGTTTTTGCAGGATTTTTGCGCCAATACATCATTATAGGAATGATGCCACGCGAAAATACCGAACCAATTTCGGCACCAAATATTCGTACTTTTGGCGTGGGGTGGTTCTTTAAGTATAGTTTAGCAATAGTGGTAGTGCATCATATTACATTATTTGTGATAGAAGCATTCAAATTCAGCGATATACATCTGGTTCTATGGCGTGCATTGCTTAGCATAGCCTTTACAATGCTGCTAATTTTCCTCTGCCAATTCATATTCACTCGCAATAAATGAATCCTTTCCGCCAACGGTGTTTTGTTATTGGAGGATTGTTCGCACTAATCTTCGTGATATACGTGTGCCGGTTGTTCTACCTGCAAGTGATTGACCAATCGTACAAAATGTCGGCATCGAACAATGTGCTGCGCTATGTTACCCAGTATCCGGCGCGTGGCCTTATGTATGACCGCAATGGCGAGTTGCTTGTTCACAATCAGGCGGCCTACGACCTTATGGCTACGCCCAATCAGTTGCACGAGTTCGACACGGCGCACTTCTGCCAGCTGCTAAGCATGACTCCCGACCAAGTTGACAAGCGTCTGCGCAAAGCAAAGCGATACTCGTACTACAAATCATCAATCTTTTTAGAGCAGATTTCGGCAGAGCAATACGCCGCATTTCAAGAGTATCTGTACAAATTCAAAGGCTTTTACGCCCAAACCCGAAGCCTGCGCATCTATCCGCACAACATTGCTGCGCACATTTTCGGATATGTGGGCGAGGTGGACGGCAATACAACAAAAAAAGACTCGTACTACAACTCGGGCGACTACATCGGCATTAGCGGAGTGGAACGTATGTATGAGCCACAGCTGCGCGGACAAAAAGGCGTTGAGATTTATATGGTTGACGTGCATAACCGCATCAAAGGACGATACCAAAACGGACGGTACGACACCGCTGCCATCGACGGCAACGACATCATACTCACCATCGACTCTAAACTGCAAGAGTATGGCGAACAGCTGATGCAAGGCAAAATGGGCTCCATTGTGGCCATCGAACCTGCAACGGGCGAGATTCTTGCCATGGTGTCGTCGCCGACATACAATCCGCAGCTGCTTGTGGGGCGCGAGCGTTCGTCGAACTATGCGAAACTGCGTGCCGACTCGCTGAATCCGCTTTTCTGCCGCCCGCTGCAAGCCCGATACCCGCCCGGCTCAACCTTTAAAACAGTGAATGCGCTTATCGGTTTAGACGAAGGCTCGATATCAGGACTTTACACCCGCTACGGCTGCCATTACGGGTACACCGTCGGGCGTTTCCACATGGGTTGCCACGGCCACGCCTCGCCACTCAACATTGTTGAGGCACTTCAGCACTCGTGCAACGCCTATTTTGCCGCCGACTTCCGCAACATCCTCGACAACCCGAAATATGGCAGCATCGACAGCGCATTTACCGTATGGCGCAATCATGTTACAAGTTTCGGCTTTGGCAACAAACTTGGCATCGACCTGCCATACGAGGTTAGCGGCTACATTCCGACACTTAGCTACTACAACCGCGTGTACGGCAAAAACCGGCTGAAATCGCTCTACATAGTGTCGCTGTCAATTGGTCAGGGCGAAATACTTGTTACACCAGTACAGATGGCCAACTTGGCATCAACAATAGCCAACAGGGGGCATTACTTCACGCCGCATGTGGTTAAGGAGATTGTCGATTCAAAAGACGATGTGCTAAACCGCCGCTTTACGATAGCTGAAGTGCCGCTTTAGCAGGGCTAAACCGCCGCTTTAGCCATGCCCCACCCCCATTAACAGATTTTCACACATTACGGGGGTACAAATTTGGCAGTGTGCCAGCAATTCACTACTTTTGTATCAATTATAATGAAATACCGCAAATTATGCTGATAATCGGAATTGCCGGCGGAACAGGCTCTGGGAAGACCACCGTCGTAAAGAAAATCATTGAGAGTCTGCCACAGGGCGAAGTGGTGCTGCTGCCACTGGACTCTTATTACAAGGATAGCAGCAACGTGCCTGCCGACCGTAGGCAGCTCATCAATTTCGACCATCCCAATGCCTTCGACTGGGACTTGCTGCATGAGCATGTGAAGGCACTGCGTGAGGGGAAAGACATTGAGGAACCTACCTATGACTACATCACCAGCTCACGACTGCCAGAAACCCTGCACATTGAGCCACGCGAAGTAATCATCGTAGAGGGAATCTTAGCACTCTACGACCAGAAGCTGCGCGTGCTCGTTGGCCGTGGCAGTAACGTGGCCGACT
>CALBPW010000139.1 GCA_937899145.1 uncultured Bacteroidota bacterium | reverse complement strand
GCCTATGTATCAGCTGTTCACATCGGTACTGGTGAATGAAATTATGCCATTTGTCGAGAATAATTTCCGCACCAAAACCGACCGTGAAAGTCGTGCTATTGCCGGATTTTCGCGTGGCGGCGGACAATCGCAGTTTGCGGCTTTTAGCCACCCCGATAAATTCGCAAATATGGCTTCGTTCAGTGCCTATCTTATTCCAGAGGCTATGAATCAATGCTTTGCTGAGTTGATGACACCCGAAAAAATGGCTCAAAATTTCAATGTACTATGGTATGGCGTTGGTAAAGACGATTTTCTCTACCAAAATGTGCAAAATCATCTTAAATACTTCAACGACAAAGGAATAAAATATCAATACAAAGAAACTGAAGGCGGACACACATGGATGAACGCCCGCAACTATCTCACTGAAACACTGCAGATTATATTTAAATAAACCTGAATGTTTTTCTAAGCGAAATCAAAAATCTAAAAATTATAAACCACAAATCACAAAACGATGAAACTTTTAAATCTGAAAATCACTGTCGTTATTGTGTGTTTGGCATTTGCAGCTAACGCGCAACCCAAATCCAATGGCGGCAAAACCAGTTTGGGTACTCCCGACATCTCAAATTATTTTGAGCCATCAAGCGGCGATGATGTTAAGCCTGCTGATGATGGTTTCATCAAACGTTGGCTGCTACTTGAGCCAATAAGCAAGCCAAACCGCACCAATGCTGTGTTTACGGATAGTTATTTGCGTGAGGTTTTCGGAAAAGAATATTTTCCAAATCAGCTTAGTGTGCTGCCAAAAAATGGCGATAAGGTTAAGGTTTTGGCTGAGATGCAACCGCCTGCCGATATGCGTGCAGGCCGGCCAACGATGCCGACACCAGAACAAAAACCGATATTCAAAAATCAGACTTTGCAGTGGCACGCCTTCGACAGCAAACTTTACAATGTGAAACTTTACCGTTTTGCGACAGGGCTAAACAAACAACACTACGGCGTAATCTTCTGGGCTGTCACGGTTATTAATTGCGATGCCGACATCGAAAATGTCAGACTTTCGGCAGGCTCCAATTCGGCATCAATGTGGTGGCTTAATGGCGAAGAGGTGCTGCTGATGTCGGGCGACCGCCGTATGGTTGCCGACGATTGCGCGTCACCACTTACCACTCTTAAAAAAGGCAAAAACATTTTGCGTGTAGCTGTCATCAACGGCCCGGGTATGAGCGATTTCTGCGCCCGCTTTGTCGATATTGATGGCAAACCAATCAACAACTTCTCAATCAGCAACAAATAACCGGAAAAATGAAAAACTCAATAATTGCAATTTTTGCCGCTCTTCTTGCGGCAAACACTCAAAATGCTGTGGCTCAAATCGGTCGCCCGTTCATTCACGACCCATCTACAATAATGCTTTGTGACGGAAAATATTACACATTTGGCACCGGTGGCGGTGGATTAATATCGGAAGACGGTTGGACATGGAATGGTGGCGCTGTCCGTCCTGGCGGTGGAGCGGCTCCCGATGCTATCAAAATCGGCGACCGCTACCTGATTGCGTATAGTACAACTGGTGGCGGACTTGGTGGAGGGCACGCTGGCAAGGTGGTTACAATGTGGAACAAAACACTCGACCCAAACTCGCCGGATTTCAAATTTACTGAACCAATCGAAGTTGCCGAGTCGCTATTTGATGAGGATTGCGACGCCATTGATGCAGGCTTGCTGCTCGACCCTACCGACGGACGGCTTTGGCTTTCGTACGGAACCTATTTCGGATTCATTCGCCTTGTAGAACTTGACCCAAAAACTGGCAAACGCGTTGAGGGAAATGAGTCTGTCAATATCGCTATTGATTGCGAGGCTACTGACCTGATGTATCATAATGGCTGGTACTATCTGCTTGGCACTCATGGCACCTGCTGCGATGGTTCAAACTCAACATATAACATTGTGGTTGGTCGCTCGCGCAAAGTAACGGGACCTTATTTGGACAATATGGGGCGCGATATGTTGCAAGGTGGCGGCAAGATGCTGATTGCCGCACGCCATCGTACTATGGGCGCAGGACATTTCGGACGGTATATTGAAGAGGAAGGCGTTGAAAAAATGTCGTTCCATTTTGAAGCCGACCTTGACCAAGGTGGATTCAGCACCCTTGCCATTCGTCCGCTGATGTGGAAAAACGATTGGCCAGTGGCAGGCGATTTACTGCAAGATGGCGTTTATGAGATAGAATCGGAGCGTCGCGGATATGCGCTTGAGTTGGCTGTCGATTTTGTGCGTATGCAGCAGCGTATGCGCTGGTTCCGCGCCAACGACACCACACCAATAACAAGTGTGGCTTCGCAGACACTTGATGATGTTAAAGCCGTTTGGCCAGAAGGAAAAACCAGTGTTAGAGCCGGCGATTATATGACACGCCCACATCAAAAATGGAGTATTGAGGCAGTTGCAGGCAAAGGCGGATTCCTTGGTGGGGCTTATTGCAAAATAGTTATTGAAGGAACAAATCGCGCACTTACTGCATCAGCCAATCGCGAGGTTGCGGCCGACGAATACACTGGTGCGGATGCCCAACTTTGGCGCATCGAGCAACTTACCGACGGCACTTATCGGCTTATGCCAAAAAGCGTTCCTGACACCGATGAAAAATTGGTTCTAATATCAACAGGCGACAGCACCGTCGGCTTAGGCAAATTTGATATGGAAAGCGATAACTCAAAATGGAATTTGAGAAATTGGTAAATCAATGCGGAATTTAGAATGAATGTGTAATCCTAAATTCTAAATAAGCGAACTTCTTTTCATAACACTTAGGAAGCCCGGCGGCGCAAGTTGTCGGGCTTTCTATACCGATGCCTGCCGAAATCCTCAAAAAAACAAATAACATTAAATCCCAATACCTAACTAATCACCCCTTTACCCTCACGAATGATTTCAAATTCATCTGTTGTACAATCAATTACAGTTGAAGGCTGATTATCGCCATAGCCGCCGTCTATAACAGCGTCAACAAGGTTGCCGTAGCGTTCGTGAATTAATTCAGGATCGGTAATGTATTCCGACACTTCGTCTTCAACATCGTGCACCGACGAGGATAGTATCGGACGCCCAAGTTCGGTTACAATTGCTTGAATGACAGCATTATCGGGAAAACGCACACCAATGGTTTTGCGTCGGGTTTTAAATTGTTTCGGAATGTTGCTGTTGGCTTCGAAAATGAAGGTAAACGCCCCGGGAGTGTTGCGTTTTATCAATTTGAATGCAGGATTTGATAATGGTTTCGTATATTCTGATATTTGACTTAAATCGCTAAAAATGAATGAAAAAAAAGCCTTATCCATATCTAAACCTTGAATTTTCGCCAATCGTGCGACGGCTTTTGGTTTTGTAATGTCGCAACCAATGCCGTAAATGGTGTCAGTTGGATAGATAACAACTCCGCCATTATCAATAATTTGAGCGACTTTCTTCACCTCACGCGGGTTTGGATTTTCAGGATAAATTTTGATTAGCATTTTCAAATTGTTGTGGATAGGTGGTCGGTATTGTTTTTTGAAAGTCGGATTTTCAAAATCGCAAAAAATATTTTTACTCTTTTTCACCATAGCAGAGGTCGCCGGCATCGCCAAGGCCGGGGACAATGTACGATTTGGCAGTCATTTCGCTGTCGATGGCGGCTGTCCAGATGGTAACAGGCTTGCCAATGGTGTTGCGTTGCAAGTAATCAACGCCCTCAGTGCTGGCAATTACCGACACAATGTGTGTATGCGCGGGCGTTCCCTTTTTTAGCAACTCTTGATACGATAATACCATTGAAGCGCCACTTGCCAACATCGGGTCAACCAAAATCAATGTTTTTCCATCTATTGAAGGGCCCGATATATTGCCAAAATGGATATGAAAAGTGCCATCTTTTTCATATTTGCGATAGGCCGAAATGAAAGCGTTTTCAGCTTTGTCGAACACATTGAGGAAACCATTGTGGAGAGGTAATCCTGCCCGCAAGACAGTTGCGATAACAGGCTGCGACGCAAGTTGCGGCACGTGTGCTATGCCAAGCGGAGTTGTAACATCTGACGATTCGAAAGTTAGTCGCTTGCTGATTTCATAAGCAAAAATCTCGCCGACGCGCTCCATATTGCGGCGAAAACGCAGGCGGTCGGTTTGCACATCAATATCGCGCAATTCGGCTATAAACTGATTCAAAATGCTATTTTGAGCTCCAAGATTGTTAACCATAATTATCGTTTTTAAAATGACCATAAAATTGCATTTAAATTGCGAAAAAATGATGATAAATAAGGAAAAATGTATGCGGTTGATTAAAAAAAAATGATATTTGTAAACAGAAAGACATTGCAACTTCTAAAAACCGAGTCAAAAAATGATTAAGCGAATATTCATTTGCGTTATGGCATTTGCGCTTAGCACTCCGCTTTGGGCGCAAGAGAATCCCAAAATCAGAAAGAAAGAATTTTTCACATCGATGACGGGGAAAAACGAAGCCAAAAAAAGTTTATCAAAAGGCGAACATTTTTACAAAAAAGGCGAAGGATTGTATGATGAGGCTTTGAAGTACTATCTAAAAGCCTATAAGTACAACGGCCGCAACGCGGCTCTCAACTATAAAATCGCCGTTTGCCACTTGTACAGCAACGACAAGGAGCCGGCTCTCGATTTTATACAGAAAAGCGCACCTGCGGTTGCCAAAGACTACTACTACATTCAGGGCATCGCCTATCAGTATAACAACCGATTCGACGAGGCTGTGCAAGCCTATAGCACTTATCTGAACGCTTGCTCACGCATTACGCGGACCAATATGGCGGGAAAAATTGCCCAAAAAATGCGCGAGTGCGAGTTTGGGAAAAAAATGGCACAAGACACAGTTGCTGTCTTTATAAACAATTTAGGTCCGATAGTAAACACCTACTACGACGATTATAACGCGATTTTTAATAAAGCCGACTCGCTGCTCTATTTTACATCGCGAAGGCCAAAACAAGAGCCCGGCAAACGAGTATCGCGCTTCAAATTTACTGAGAACATCTGGATGGGAAATTATGAATTTGACAACGACGAGCCCTGCGACAAAGTATGGTTGCCAAAAGGCATTAAGAGCCGCAAAAACATCAGTTTGGCAGGCATCAGCAACGACCAGATCTTCTTCTACAAAGGCAAGCGTGGCAATGGTGCTATATACACAGCAACACGCAAAGCAAAAGGCGGCGGCTGGGGAAAAATCCGGCAAGTAAAGGGCGGCGTCAATCATATAGCCTACAAAGAAGGCTCCATCAGCATTGATAATCAGAAAAACATATACTATGTAAGCAACCGGCGCGGAGGCGAAGGTGGCAACGACATCTGGATGGCGCAACACAAAAAGAAAAACAAATGGCGCAAACCAATAAACATCGGAAATACGATAAACACAGCCTTTGACGAGGAATGCGTAGTCTCAACACGGTTGAAAAGATA
>CALBPW010000138.1 GCA_937899145.1 uncultured Bacteroidota bacterium | reverse complement strand
TGACGATAATCTATCGGAGTGGACAATGATTGACTCGGCAGGATACTCGCTGCCACACTCAAATACATCGGTTGAGATGAGTTATAATCTGCGGGCCAAAAATAAGGTTGAGTCGAACCGGTTGACTGGCTACGTGCAAGATGTATTCTCGTTTATGCTCGATTCGGCCGATATGCACTTAACGGCAGGCGTCCGCGCCACATATTGGGATTATAACGACGAATTGCTGATATCGCCCCGCCTCAGCATATCGTACAAGCCAAATTGGCAACGCGATGTTGTTTTCAAACTTTCGGCCGGATATTATTACCAGCCGCCATTTTATAAGGAAATGCGTCAGCCTAACGGAGTGATTAACAGCGATATAAAAGCTCAGCAATCGCTTCATTTTGTGGCTGGTGCCGATTGGAATTTTACGGCTTGGAACCGTCCGTTCAAATTTATAACCGAAGTTTATTACAAAATGCTTAACAATCTGATTTCATATCAGATAGACAATTTGCGAACCATCTATTCCGGACAAAACGATGCCGATGGCTACGCAATGGGCATCGATATGAAAATCAATGGCGAGTTTGTAAAAGGTTCCGACTCGTGGTTCAGCCTATCGTTGATGCAAACTGAGGAGGATATTAAAAATGACGTATGGATTAAAACCGATGCCGAAGGAAACAGCTACGAGGTGCGTCCGGGCTACATTCCACGCCCTACCGACCAGCGTGTCAATGTAAGTGTGTTTTTTCAAGACTATTTTCCGGGCAATCCCGATTATAAAGTTCATCTGCAAATAAATTATGGCTCGCGATTGCCATTTGGTCCGCCAAATTCGCCGCGCTATATGGCTACAGGCCGCATGAAACCTTATCAGCGTGTCGATTTAGGTTTTTCGAAAAGTTTGAAAAATAGCAGTCGCACATATTCAAAAAATCATCTGTTCCACTATCTAAAAGAGGCGTGGGTTTCGGCTGAAATTCTGAACGTTATCGACCGCGACAATGTGGCTTCTTACGAGTGGGTAACCGATTACGGCAATCGCCAATACGCTGTTGAAAACTCATTGACAGGGCGACGGTTTAATGTTAAATTGTCGGTGAGTTTTTAATTGGCGTGGTGTATAAAAATAGTATGAATGCAAATTTTATTACTGACTGATTTTCAGTAGTTTTAATTACTGCGAAGTACTTAAAATCTAAATTTCGTCAGCCATTGCCATTGTAAACTTGCATCAGATACCATTCTTTCATTATAACATTACTGTTAAGTGGCTGTTTAAATCTGTTATATTTCTTGTTTGCTATCAATTTGTTTAGCATTGGTTTGCAAACTTCCCATTCGCCTACATAACCTACTTGAGGCGATTTTATGTATTCATTTGGTAATAAGCGTTTTATTATCCGTTTTAACATAACTTTTGTGGGGTTAGTGTTGGAATATTCTTTCAAAAAGTTGACTTTAAATTTGTTAAATAATAGTGTAACAGCACTATTATATAGAGTGCAGTTGTGAAGTTGAGAATATGGAATTTTTTTGAAAAGTGAAATTAGTTGTTTGTCCCATAGAGGTAGGCGTACATCGTAGCCAAAGAATTCATAAACGCGTGCTGAGTTTATAATATTATGACATTGGCGATTTTGTAAAATATAGTTTTGATAAGCAGAATATGGTGTAAACCCTGCGTCTAATAGTGTTTTGAAATATTTGTATGTTTCTGTATGAAGTGTTTGCTTGTAGCCAAATTCATTAGAAATATAGAGTATTTTTCGTGTTAAACTTTTTGCATTATCGTCTGGTGTTACATTAGCTTTTTGTATGTGACTTCCTGCTATGGAATCGCCAGAATGTCCAGGTACAAAAATGGCATCAGTAGATAGCACTTTCATTTTTTTTAATTGTTTTATCGCAGCATATTCAAACATCCACGTGAAATTGCTATAATTTCCAATGTGCTGAAAGTATTGTTTGAATTCGTTTTTGTTCGCATAGCATTCGTTTATAGCACTTTCTGATGTTATATCAATAACGTATAATTGAATGTTTAATATTTGCGCTACTTTGGAAGCTATGACACAATCATTACTATCTTTTTTGCCAATAGTATATGCTATTACATTTTTGTAACCATGTTTGGTTAACAGTGTTGCTATCAATCTTGAGTCGTATCCGCCACTTAAAGGAATAACAATTTGCCGTCCTTTGCATGATTCAATTAAACGCTGGGTGATATGTTCAAAAGTGTCAATAACGTCTTTAATTTCAGCAACATATTCATCTTGCAATTTACAACAATAAGTTTGATATGGAATTTGTTGCCATGAATTTTTTTGGTTGAAAATAGCAAAATGCGAAGGTTTTACTTGAAATATATTTTTTATAAGTGTGTATCCTTCAGGAATAGTACTGGTTGCTTTATAATAATCAACTATATAACTATTAGATAAGCCTTCGTTTGGCAATGTATGTGGATCGTCAGATACTACGCCAGAATTTGTAAAATATAATGGATAGATACGTGTATTATCAACAGCAATCGCATTAAAATTGCCACTGCTAATAATAACTGAAAACAAACCATTTGCAGATATTAATCGCTCTAAAAATTCAGATTCAGATGCGATATTATCAAAATATGAAAGTAAAGAATAACCTTGCAAAAAGGTATTATAGGAATCAAAACAATAACCGCGTACAAAGGTTTTGCCATTGTTGTACCAGTTGCTACTTTGCAACTTTATTTCCATGACTAAAAATTTTTTGAAAAATCAAATCTATATATCTTACATCTATAATTGTTATTAAAATTTTGTTTGGAATTAATAGTTTTTGTTGGGTATATCTCTAATTTTTAGCAAATTGTTAATTCCATACCTTTTTTCACTTTTTCAACAGTTGCTTCATTGGTAAGTGCAGCAAGCAGTTCAAGACCAAAGTCGATAGAAAGACCGGCTCCTACAGCAGTTATCAGGTTATGGTCGCATACTACATCGCCGCCAACGTAGTTGTAGCGACTTTCCATAGTTTCAATAGCGCAGCTATGGCAAGTTACGGTCGCCCCTTCAGCAACCCCGTTGGCTGCTAAAACTGTTGGCGCTGCGCAAATGGCGCCTACAACACGGCCGCTTTGGTAGAAGTCTTTCAGTACATTTCCGACTTTTGCCGATTCGCCAAGATTTTTGTATCCGGGGTATCCACCAGGCAAAATCAGAGCACTGCCATTTTCAAAATCGGCTTTATCAATTGTTGTATCGGCTTTTATTTTTATTCCGTGCGACGATTCCACCTCGCCCGATTCTGTTATTGATACTGTTTTTACGTCGATGCCTCCACGTCGCAAAATATCGATTGGGGCAATGGCTTCAATATCTTCGAAGCCGTTTGCAAGTAGTACGAATGCGGTCATATTTTTTAAGTTTTGAAATTTAGTCCCGAAAACTATCGGAATGAAAGTTATGAGGATTTAAAAGTAGTGATTTTTTGGATATTCACACTTACACTTTAACAATATTTTTAGCACGTCAAGCAATTCTAACATATTATCAACCACCAAGTTAGCACCTGCGGTTTCAAGGTCGGTGCGGTTAAGGACGCCTGTGTTTACGGCAATTGTGAATACGCCGGCAGCAACACCCGCCCTGATGCCAAGAGGTGCATTTTCCACCACAACGGCTTCAGTTGGTTTTAAGTCAAGTTTTTGAAGTCCGATAAGATAAGGCTCAGGATATGGTTTGCCTTGTTTTACATCGTTGGCAGTAACCATTAAGTTGCGGTCAAATTTTGAGCCAAAAATCTGTTTAACACGCTCAAGCGTCGAATTTTCGCCCGAGCCTGTTACAATGGTGCGAGCAATATTGATTTCCGCTAAAAAATCAACAACATCGGCTATATTTCTGATTAATTCAGGTTTAGGCAGTTGCTGAAAATAGTTGCTTTTTATTTTGTAGATTTCTTGTTGCTCAGCTGTGGTG
>CALBPW010000137.1 GCA_937899145.1 uncultured Bacteroidota bacterium | reverse complement strand
TCCCTACACGACGCTCTTCCGATCTTAAGAAAAGCAACGTTACGTACGTTGTTGCTCACATTGTTTGTGGGCGCAGTTGCAGAATCGTCTGCGCAAATTTATTACGGATACGATGCAACAGGCAATCGCACAAGCAAAAGCATTATTCTGACAAAAACATTGAAAAAAATGGCAAAGCAGGAAATTGATGAAACATTTGAAAATGAGGCTTTTGCTATCGATTTGGGTGAACCTCAAATAGATGTTGTTGGCAAAAGAGAAATCAAGATTTATCCAAACCCTACAAAAGGTGCTTTGCGGGTTGATATTTCGGAAGTTGATGAAGGGAGTATAAAGATTTATGATTTAAAAGGAACATCAATTTGTTCGATTTTCAATTTAACAGAATCTAACGACATTGACCTTTCAGATGTTGCAAACGGAATTTACATAATGCGAATAACCATTGGTGCGGAAACTACCACTTGGCAAATTGTTAAAGAATAATGGCTATTGATATGGAAAAGATATTCAAACTTTTAGTGTTTGCGGCAATGATATTGCCCTTTCATGCAGCAATAGCCGATGATTATGCGGTTGGCGATATGGGCGGTGTTTTCAATGTAAGTGAAAGTGGTGCCGCCACTTACACACTGCCCTTTGACTTGCCCGAAGGCATAAACGGAATGGTTCCAAGCCTTGGACTTGTATATAACAGTCAGAGTGGCAACGGCGTGGCCGGAATGGGAGTTTCAATCTACGGCGCATCTGTTATAACCCGCACGGCAAAAAATATTTACCACGATGGAGTAGCCAAAGGTATTGGATACAATTCAAATGATGAATATAGTATTGATGGTGTGCGACTTATTCAAATTGCACAATATGACTATTGTCCCGAAAATTCGCCATCTGACATTATAACAATTCTTGGCTCAGGCACAACCCAAACCTTTAAAGCAAGATTACAAAATGGCAATACAGCCTACTATGAGTACAAAGCAACCGCAACAGTGCCGTATGCTTGGTATTTGAGCAAAGTGGAAGACCCTTTTGGAAATTTGATAACATACTCATATACAACCGATAATGGCTGTGTTTATCTGCAAAAAGTAGAATATGGCACTAACAAAAATCAGACAAGCGGATTAAGCGATATTGTAACATTTGAGTACGAAAGCAGAAGCGATGCAATGCCGTACATTGTAAACGGCAAATCGTGTTCAATGCAGAAGCGACTAAAAACAGTTACAATAAAAACCAACAACACTGAAAGGAACAAATACACACTGACCTACTCAAATACTGACGCTTTCTCACGTCTGACAAAAGTTGAGGAGAGTTATGGAACGACAAAGTTGCCTCCAGTGACGCTGAATTGGAGTAAGATACCAAGTTTTAATGAAACTGAAAGTGCATGTGGCATCTCAATACCCAATTACATATATAGAGATGGCACGCTCAAACTTGTAGAAACTTCTGATGGTAAAGAACTAACTGCAGATAAAGGAATTTCTGTTATTGGTGATGTTAATAATGATGGCAGAGACGATCTGATATTTCTCGCTGCTGTAAGAGTGTACGATTATAAATACAATTCAGGAAATTATAGTTGTAATCTATATAACATTGTATTTGTGTTCGAGTCAACATCCAACTCAACTCTTAATTATTCAAAATATTATTTGCTAAATTCTGATTACAATATAGAAGGGATAAAAAACGAAACCAAAGGTTTGCTGATGCAGGATTTTGATGGAGATGGAATCAATGACATAATATTACCATGCAAGAAGACGTCCAACAAAAAGGATTATGTTTGCTTTTATATTGCAAACAATTCTCCGGTATCGCCAATAAATGTATTGCAAAATACAACGGAGATGCCGTTGTACACTATATCCGATTTCAACAACAATGGCAAGGCTGATATTCTTTACCTTGAGGATAAAGCTAAAAGCAACAAATATGTTTGCGGAATATTTGAATACAAAAACACGAATGAAAACACATGTAATACTGCAGAGTTAACTCTTTCGTCAACCCCCGAAAAAATTTTCTCGTCAGACCTCAATGGTGACGGAATGTCGGATTTGATTGTTTTGTACAAAACAGGATACACAATATATTGGAATATGGGAGTGTCAAATGGATTGCCTTTTTCTGATTCGAACAAAACAAGCGGCAGCAATCTGACTGATGCGAAAGTCGTTCAGATGGGAGATTTCAACGGTGATGGACTGATGGATTTTGTTGTCAACAGCAATTGCAGTTGGTTCGATTTATACCTAAATACCGGGAAAAGCCCTATTATCAACAATGCTATTTTCTTTAAGGTAGAGGGATACTATAAGATGGAAACATCAAATGTGAAGTATAATGACAAAACAACATTCAACTGCAATGTTATTGATTTGAATAACGATGGCAAACAAGATTTAGTGGTGAATACTGCAAAATACTCAAGCGGTTTTAAAAACACATATACATATTGGTTTGCAAACGGTTCAACACCAACAAAAACGGCATCTTCGAAAAAAGCGGATGACGGAAAAGAAGGTCGTTTTGCCATTGGCGATTTTGATGGCGATGGTTATGCGGAACTTATTAACTATGGTTACGACTGCTATAATAGCACCAACGCCAATGTTGACCCAACTTGGCATATATACCGAAATCCTTCAATTTCTGCCAATACCAACAAAGTAACATACATCAGCAACGGACCAATGAATACTGATATAACAATATCGTACTCTACTCTTACCAATTCTGCTGTTTACACCAAAGGCAGCGGCCTCTCATATCCATTAGTTAATTTGCAAGTGCCACTGAATGTTGTAAGGCAAACCTATCAGCAAATGGCTTACAACTTCTACACTACAAACTACAAGTATTCAGAACTGCATGCGCACCTGCAAGGCCGCGGGCTGCTTGGTTTTACCTCTGTTGAAGCCAATAACACCACAACCGGCGAGGTGCGAAAAACAACTGTTGACAGTTGGAATACCACTTATTATGCGCCGTCAAAAATCACAAACACATCAACACTTGGCGGCAAAACCAACAAAACCGAAACAACAATTACGTATGTTTCAAAATATGGCAAAGCCTATTTCGCACAGCCAACAATTATCAGGCAAACAGATATTTACGGCAATATCACAACCACTACAAACACGTATAATGGTAACGCGGGTTATCTAACTAAACAGCGTACTGAGTATGGCGACGCAAGTATGTACAAACAGACCGAATACCAATCGTATAAAGCATTTGGCGGCGCATACAAGCCTCAAACTATTTTAGTAACACAAAAGCACAAAGACGATGCAAATACTTTCAGTGCAAAGACCACCTACACTTACGATGCCAAAGGTAACCCTACAAAAATGGTTGAAAACGCTGCCACAGTGCCTCTTACACATGAATACACATACGATAATTTTGGTAACACATTAACTCACAAAATATCGGGAAGCGGTGTAACAACCGTTACTGCAACTTTTACTTACGATGCGACACACCGATTTGTAGCAACCGAAAAATCATCAGCCAATTCAGTAATTGCTTCTTATAGTTATAATAGTTTGGGGCGGTTGACCAAAAAACAAGAAGGCGTTAGCGGTTCGCTGCTGACAACATCGTACACCTACGATGCCATTGGCAACATTACCCAAATCACATACCCCGACAACACCAAAACAACCTACACACGCGGTTGGGGCGACCGTTACCCCGACAGAGCCTACTACATAACAGCAACCACAACAGCACAAGCACCCATAACCACTTGGTACGACAATCTTGGGCGTGAAAAAGAAATGTTGACAAAAGGCGAGAAAAACATCAATTTGGCAACCTACACTTATTATGATGAAAAGACAGGGAAAATAAGTTCTGTAAGAAACGTTGCAGGAAACATCACCCTTACAGATGTTTACACCTATAACAGTTTGGGGCAGTTGACCAAAATAGCGTACGGAAACGGGCAAACAGTTAATTATTCGCACTCGAAACTAAGTGTAGTAGCCACGCAAGATGGCGGAAAATACATATCAAGAGGCTACGACTTGTGGGGAAACTTGACTTCTGTAAGCCACAACTATTGTTCATCTGCCTCATTCAAAATAGCTTCGAACGAACAGCCCCCAAAATTCCCCCTTTGCAATTGCTGCACAAATAATTATCTTTGCTCTTCACAAACAAAAACTTGCAATATGGCAAATTTCAATCCGCAAGAGCGTTACGTCAACTTCTACACCGATTTCGCATTCAAGAAACTGTTCGGAACAGAGGCTAATAAAGAGTTGTTAATCAGCTTTTTAAACGCAATGTTTGACGGAAAGGAAAATATCAAAGATATTACGTATATCAGTTCAGAGCATCTGCCCGATTCGCAGTATGAGCGCCGCGCCGTGTTCGATGTCTATTGTGAGAGCACCGATGGCGATAAGTTCCTGATAGAGATGCAGAAAGCCAATCAGGAATACTTCAAAGACCGCAGCATCTACTACTCAACATTCCCCATCCGCGAGCAAGCCATGCGTGGCGAGTGGAACTACGAGCTGAAACGTGTGTATGCCATTGGTATTCTGAACTTTACCTTCGATAATAAGGAAGAGTTTCTGACCACCGCCAAGATATGCGACATCAAAACAAAGGAGATTTTCTACGACAAACTGACATTCATCTACCTTGAGATGCCAAAATTCCGCAAGCAGGAATCGGAACTTAAAACATTGTTCGACAAGTGGTTATACGCCATCAAAAACCTCGACAAACTCTACGAAAAGCCCATCGCACTGCAAGAGAAAGTCTTCCTCCGCCTATTTGAGCAGGCCGAGATAGCCAAATTCACACCCCAAGAAAGGGGCGATTACGAAGAAAGCCTAAAAATCTTCCGCGACTGGTACAGCGTTATGCAGACACAGAAGAAAGAAAGCTACGAAGAAGGCATGGAGAAAGGCTTGAAGAAAGGATTTAAGAAGGGAAGATCCGAAGGAAGGGCTGAAGGAAGGGCTGAAGGCGAAAAAATTGGCATTGAAAAAGGTGAAAAACAAAAAGCAATTGATATAGCCAAAAGGCTGAAATCGATCAACCTGCCAATTGAGAAAATAGTGGAGGCTACCGGGCTTTCCGAACAAGAAATAGAAAAGTTGTAGAAATCAATATGACAGAAACATACACCTACAACTGCAACACCAAATTCTCCGCCTCCTACGACGCTTGGGGCAACCAAACCGTGAACACCAACAACATAGGCATTTCTCGCGGCTCAATGGCACTACTCTTTATTTTACCGATAGGCGGAACGGCAGCGTAGATTGTCGCAACAAGCATTGGCATTTGGATTATTAATGTGGTAATTCCGGCAATAATCGGTGCTATTCTATTGATTAACACGAAATAAATTAATATCATGACATTTTTGCACACCGCCAATGCCATTCTGATTTTGAGCGTAACGGCCATGCCCTTTCTCAACTCGTGCACCAGCTGCCATGCTGTCGACATCGGCCTGAGTGTCAGATGGGCAGAAACCAACATTGGCGCAGCCTCGCCCTCCGACGGCGGCAACTATTACGCATGGGGCGAGACTTGTACAAAGGACCATTACACTTGGGATAGCTACACATGCACAACCGACGAGTGCGGAACCTCAGCCGACTTGCTACAGCCAACACCAGATCGGAAG
>CALBPW010000136.1 GCA_937899145.1 uncultured Bacteroidota bacterium | reverse complement strand
GCAAGGTTTGGCTCAAATAATGTGCTGCATGACCCCTTATCGTCCTGGTCGTGAATGAACGATAGAATGTCGTGACGGTTTTCACTCCATGATCTAAAAATACGGCGAGGGGCAGGGTATTTCCTGCCAGTCATCCTCTATTTATGCGATGCATTCGGAACGCCCGGGAACAACCTGTCCGGCTATTGTGTTTTTCGTTCCAAGCCTGTATACTTCGGATGGAGGATAAGACAGGCAACGCAATGCTTTTACAACAGGCTGATATGCCTGAATATCAACATTATTGTCACGTACCAGATTGGTTATCATCGCATCGCGAATGTGTGTATTGCCAAAGTCGTTACCTGAATTGCGAAGATTGAATGATTTGAAAGAACTTATATTTTTATTGTTAAAAAACTTGCAGTCAAAATGCGATTTACCATACGAACTGCGCGCATGTATGGCAAGTGGTTTTTGGCTACTCATTCTTGAATAATTACCCGTTATTTTTACGCCTGCATCTTGGTCAATAGCCATCTGTCCGTCAGGTAAATAATACTCAATATGGATAGGCCGTTCCCAGTCCTGCCAATAATTGGCCCCATAGTGGGGATCGGCCGATTCAGCATTTGGCCCTTCAACATAAATACCATAATTATAATCGTACAAATTATATGGATCGGTGGTCAACGAGAAGACAGGCAAACTTATTTTGTGTTCAGGAAATATGAATGAACGGGTGGCCGGCATGCCTGACATCAAAGTGTCGCAGTATGAAATGGCACGAATTATGGTTGTTTTCGAGATTGATATCGCATCGGTGTAATGCACTGACTCCATGGTTGGTACAGAACCATCGGTAGTGTAATAAATTGGTGTGCCGGCAATTGATTTCATTGTCAGATTTTGGGTTGAACTTTGAACTCCTCCTGCTACTGAAAAAGTAATTTCGTTGGTGCGAGCCGAGGCAAATGCTTGCGTCGCATTTGAGTTTTCGGGGGTCGGTGTCGCGAAAAATTTCCATTCGCCATTTCCATCAGGCGACAAGCCTCGCGACACATCGTTTGGAACGGCTATTGTATCAGTTTGATGCACAATTTTCCCTGATGGATTAGTCAGAAAAATTGCTTCACCATCGGCTGAAACACTAAAATTGGTATGCAGATACTTATTATTACAAATAGGCTGTAAACCAAGCAATTCGTTTACAGGTTCGGTACTTTTGACAGTTGAACCGGAAGTTAAAAACGGATACAATAACAAATCGCCCGAAGTGGTACTGATATTATGGATTTGAATTGCTAAAAGATTCTCGCCTTCAGTTAGATAGCTAATGTATTTACTCAAATCGAAATGCGCCATCGAACTACCATTTTGCAACAACGGATTGACATAAGTTGGAGTTGTAGTATTATAAGGTACATTCTCACCTTCATTGCCCAAATTTTCGCGCGCTACTTCCTTACCATTTATATACACAACAAAACCATCATCGTAATCTAAATCGAGAAACAGTTGCCGCACAGAAGCTAAGTCACTAACATTAAACAATTTACGCACAAAAATTGATATTGTACCATTTGGTACTATGGTTTTGGCATAACTTGTGCCGTAGCCAAAACCGCCTGCGCCAATCTGCCAATTTGAATCATCGTATTTTTTTGTGTACCAATCTGTTGATATAGTATCAGAACCAATTGCGTATGCAAAAATATCTGTTGCTTCAACAAGTGGTATATAATAGATCGAATCGCCTTTCAAATACTCGTAAAGGTCTTTACCTGAGGCAAATACCTTTAAAAATTCACCTGCCGGCAAAATTATCGATGGAAATGTCCATTTTGTAAGATTTGTTTCTTTATCTGACAAATGCCAATTAGTTAAATCAACTGCCGACGATGATGTGTTGTACAATTCTATCCAATCGGAATTATCGCCATATTCGTCTAAAAATGAAGTCGATGACGAGCAATATTCGTTTATTACAACTTGCGATTCGGCATTAATAGCCAATTGCAACAACAAAACGACAATAACATTTTTCAATTTCATAACACTTTGTTTTCTGCAAAATTAATTCATACATAATGCAAGTCAATGCACAAAATATCCAAAAAATGTGTCGTTTTTGTTTCCGATAGTGAAACAAAATATTGAAAAAATGTATTCAAAATCGAAAGTAAAAAAGCCGCATTAACAGGCTAAAAGCGCCATTATCAACTCATTGCGCTTGCACAATTTTACTTTTCGATTCTCCACAATCAAAAAAAAAGCGACAGCCGTTAACCAGCCGCCGCTCCGTCTATTAGATATTACTTGCTATTGTTTAATAAGTTTCAAAATTATAGGTTTTTGACCCGCAATCGACACTTTTGCAAAGTACAGCCCTGATTGCCAGTTATTTATGAGATCATCAATATCCTTTGTATATTGGCCTTCTGAAAACCATTCATTGCATAACTCTGCAATTTTCAAACCATTAACAGAAAATAATTCAATCTGTACATTTGCAGCTGCTGATTGCTGCCACTTTATTACCGCATTTGTTCTAAATGGATTAGGATAACTTATAGCAAATACCTCAACTATTTCATTTTCATCAACATCCACATAAAATCTGATAGGGTTGTATGAACTGTCGCTAATTGTAAAATCGGTATGCGATGTGCTGAAATTGCCATTTTGCGCACCTGGCGTACCGTATAGCACATCGGTGCTCCAAGCCGAAGCCTCAAAATTGTCGGCAAAAGGGTCGGCAAGTGCCATAGTGTAGCCATTTCCGTTGGCATCAGGCCATTTGCTTTTAACATTATAATTAACCGCATCAACCAAATTCCCTTCTGCATCTTTCAGCATCACCACGTCGGCTTTGCTCA
>CALBPW010000135.1 GCA_937899145.1 uncultured Bacteroidota bacterium | reverse complement strand
TATTAACTGTTCTTTTAACTCTTGCTGTTCAATATGTTGCTCAATCTCTGGGGTTTGTTGTTCGTTTTCAGTTTGTTCAACTTCAACTTGTGCATCGCGGTTGAGTAGCGCGCTATTGTCGTCAAACAATATGCTTTTTATTGAGTAGTACTCGCCCGTGCTGACGGCTGTTGGTATCATATTTACAAACGACAACACTTCAGGGTTTAGTTCTTCGGGCGAGATGTAGATGTAAGCGTCGGCTGGTTCGTAGCCATCGCCATAGGCTGTAACTTTATAGTTGCCGGGTTTTATGCGGGTCGAAAATTCGCCACTTGCAATATCAGGGCTAAGCGCGGCAATCACTTTGCCATTATTGTCAGCCACATGCACATAAAAACTTTCGTTCAAATCTTTGTTGTCTTGCAGTGTTATTTTTCCTTTCAGATGATATTCCGATGGATAAGTTGGAGTGTGAACAGGCTCTGGTGCGGGAGTGTAGGTTTCTTCGGTTGGGGACTCGGTTGAGGGCTCGGTTGAGGCAATTTCGGTTTCGGTTGAAGTTGTGTTTTCTTCTGGAGTGTAGGCGGGTTGCTCAACGTAAGCGGGGAATGCTGCTTGAATTGGTGCTGTCCGGTACATCTCTTTAACTCCGTATCCGGCGTCAGGGAAACGATTCATGTAACCCGTTGAACCGTCTCCAACCGGGCAGTAGTAAACGTCGTCGTAAGGCGAGTTGATTGGGTATCCAAGGTTTTGCGGTTCTGTCCAGGCTCCACTTGGTTCAACACTCGATTTAAATATGTCGAACCCTCCCATACTGTTGTGTCCTTCCGATACAAAGTAGAGTGTTTTTCCATCTTCGGTTAAAAATGCGGCATCTTCGTCAAACGGAGTGTTCAGCGCAGGCCCCATATTGACAGGTTGCCCCCAGTTGCCCGACATATCGAAAAACGAGCGGTAGATGTCGCGGCCGCCTTGTCCACCCGGGCGGTCGCTGATGAAGAATAGTGCTTTTCCGTCGGGCGATAGGCTGCCATGTGTCTCGTTATATTTTGAATTGATAACTTTCGGAAACTTCTGAATAGCACCCCATTTGCCATCTTTGTAATTTGAGAAATAGAGGTTGCCGTTGCCGTAGTCATCGCGATAAAGAATCATCATATCGCCATGATATGACAGTGATGCTGTTTCGTAAGTGCCATCGGAGGCTATGTCGTATGTAATTTCTTGTGGTTTTGTCCAATTGCCGTTGTCGTCAAGTTTTGAGTAGAAGATGAGTTCGAAAAAGTCTTTTTCGCCAGTGTATGGGTCGCGCACTTCTTGATACGATGTGAAAACAACTGATTTTCCATCGCCTGATATGGCGGGAAAGTAGCATTCGTCGTTTGGTAGTGCGAATTCTGCCTTTGCAATGTCGATTGGAAGAGGGTTCGCAATCATTTGTTGTGCTGTGTAGCACGATTGTATTTGTACGTCAAGAAAATCGTTGAAATAGACATCGGCTGCGCTGCTGCGGGTTTTAAATTCGGAGTAGGCTTTTACGGCATTCTCATATTCGCCGTTTAGCCGATAAGCCTTGCCAAGGTAGAACCAAGCTTCTTCGGGCGCCGACTCTTCTTTGTAGTTGCCTTCTTTATAAGTGGCGCTGGTGTTGGCAGTGGCTTTAAGCAGATATGGAATGGCGTTCTGATTTTGATTGTTGATATTCATATAGCAAACGCCTATGCCAAATGATATATTGGCATTTAGCCACCCGCGGTTTTCGATGGCTTGGTATTTCTTTAATGCTTTTTCGTAATCTTCATAAAGCATTAGCTCTTGCGCTTCTTGAAACCAAAGTTTGTAGGTTTTGTCTTGAGCTTGCGCTTGTATCAGCATAAGGCTCAATGTCAGAATTGATAGTATCTTTTTCACAATACGATTGTTTGTTGTTTAACAAAAAGTTATCGAAAATACAAAAAAAGTAAAGATTTGCTATTTGAGTGTTAAAAATGAATTGATTTTTGATTTTTCGACATAAAAAATGCCAATTTGCACACTGGCAAATTGGCAATCCAAAATCGTATTACGAACAGACTATTCGGCAGTTTCTTCCATTGCTGGCGCTGTTGCCGGAAAGTTGTTTTGTTGCATAAATGGGTCGGCGGCTTCTTCAATTTTTTCTTGCAGAACGCTATTGTTGGTGTCAACCTCGCCGCGGTTGATAAATGCTGCGGCTAAAATGCAAAGAACAAGCAATGAGCCTGCTAAACTCCAAGTGAATTTCTCTAAAAAGTCGGTTGTCTTGCGAACACCCATAACCTGATTTGCACTTGAAAAATTAGCAGCTAAGCCGCCGCCTTTTGAGTTTTGCACTAATACAGTCAGTATCATAAAAATGCATACTATAAAAATCAAGATAGTGATGATTGTAAACATTTTCGTAAAATATTAATTGTTAACTATTTCTTTTATTTCTTTAATTCGAGCGGCAAAGTAAATCTTTTTTTCTGGATATTTCAAACACATTTTTTCATACATCAGCAACGCTTTTTCGTAGGCCCCTTGTTTTACATAAATTTGTGCAAGAGTTTCGCTCAATAAGTCGGTGCTGATGGTCGAACTTTTGCTTGCGAGGTCAATGTTTTCAGTGGTTTCAGGTTGCGTGTTGTTTTGTTTTTCGCCGGCTTGGTGTTGCTTAATGTTGATGCTTGTAAATTTTGCGAGCAGTTCGGCATGGCGTTCTTCTTTTGTTTGTTCGTGTTTTTTTGTGGCTCCGCCAAAGGTTTTTTTGAAACTTTCAAGGTCAACATCGTCGCTCAAATTAGTAAAATAGGGTTGTGGCTCTTTGTTCGATTCTATCAGTTTTGCCAATTCAGCTTTTGCTTTTTCGGCAGGTGTCTGTATGGGTTTAAATCCTGCCATTGCTTCAAGTGTATGAAAATCAAACACTTCTTCTTCTGCGGCTTGTTGCGTTGCATCGGCGTCGTTGTTCAAAATGGTGCGGGCGTTGAGCAGAAAAAAAAGTTTTGTGCGATTGGTTATGAAGATGGCATTCTCGCGGAGAATTTTATTGTAGTTTGAACATCCTTGGTTGCGTAAATTTTTGACATACAACATCCTCCCCGATTGAAAAAACGGATATTCTTTTACCAGTTCTTCAACTTCGTGCAACTCACGGTCGCCTAAAAGTTCAGGATTTCGCATGTATGCCAGCAATTTTTTCTTATCCATCGGTTTAAAATCTACCAGTTAACAACGGCTTTTGTGAAAATGTCGTCAACCAAATCTTCAATTATCAGCCTGACAAGTTCATCTTCAACATCTGACAGGCTGTTTTGGCTATCATAATCTTGGTAGCGCGAGAAGCTTGTGTCGAAGTTCGCTTTTGGGTCTTTGCTGTTAGTGAATTTTACTTTTATGCTGATAGTCAGTCTGTTCTTCGATGCTATATCATCACTTTTGATGGCGGTTGGTTGCGTGTTGTAGTTTGTGATTGTGCCCTCGAAGTAGAGATCGGCATTTTCGTCGCCAATTTTAAGCGATGTTTGGTTTACAAACTTGTCTTTTAAGGCCTCGGTCAGGTCGTTGCTGAGTGCGGGATTGACAAGCGGAGCCATGTTTTTAAAGTCGGCAATAAAGACAGTTTTCGCATCTGGTGGTATCGATGCTCCTGTAAATGAATATTTTACAGTGCAGCCAGCGGCGAATATTAATACTGATATGATGATTATAAGTTTGCGCACAATTTATCAGGTTTTAAGTTTTGAGTTTGTGTAGATGTAACGTTCTGTGTTTCTTAAATTTGGAATTCAAATATTTTCCAATCCGTAATCTTTAATTTTGCGGTAAAGGGTTCGTTCCGATATGCCCAAATCTTCAGCCGCGTATTTGCGTTTGCCATTGTGCCGTTGCAAGGCTTTGCGTATCATTTCCACTTCTTTGTCCTCAAGCGACAGCGATTCTTCTACAAACTCCTCAGTATCTTGAATATGTGGTGTTTGGCGATTATCGGTATGAGAAATGATGATTTGCGGCTCATCGGCGGGAGTGAAGTTGGCACTGGTGTAGTTCAGTTTCTCGTCTGAATATAGATTTTGAATAATGCGTGCGTGGTCTTTCGATATTTGGCCATGGTCAGTTTGTAGCATCAGGTCGTGAACAAGTTTTTTGAGGTCGTTCATATCGTTTTTCATATCGAAGAGTACTTTGTAGAGTATCTCGCGCTCCGACGCAAACGACTGTTGTTCATCGGTTTTGCCAAAAATTGCGGGCAGGTGAGTGCTTTCGTTTGCTGGCAAATACCGGCTCATGGTTTCGGCGGTTATGGTGCGGTTTTCTTCTAAAATTGATATTTGCTCAGTTATGTTTTTAAGTTGACGGATGTTGCCTGGCCATCGGAATCGTTCAAGCATAGCCCGAGCTTCGGGAGTAAGTGTGAGCGACGGCATGTGAAAGCGGTCGGCAAAATCGGCTGCAAATTTGCGGAAGAGCAGGTGAATGTCGTCGGTGCGCTCACGCAGGGGGGGGATTTTGATTGGAACGGTGTTGAGGCGATAGTAGAGGTCTTCGCGAAATTTGCCCATCTCAACTGCTTCCAACACGTTAACGTTGGTAGCCGCTACAACCCGCACGTTGGTTTTTTGTACCTTCGACGAGCCTACTCTGATAAATTCGCCGCTTTCAAGTACGCGCAGCAATCGGGCTTGTGTTGGCAGTGGCATTTCGCCTACTTCGTCAAGAAAAATTGTGCCATTGTCAGCTACTTCAAAATATCCTTTGCGAGCCTCGTGTGCTCCTGTAAATGCGCCTTTTTCGTGTCCGAAAAGTTCCGAGTCGATGGTGCCTTCAGGGATGGCTCCGCAGTTGACAGCAATATATTCGCCATGCTTGCGTGAACTATATTGGTGGATAATTTTCGGGAAATTCTCCTTGCCTGTTCCGCTTTCGCCTGTGATAAGTACTGTAAGATCGGTAGGTGCCACTTGTACTGCGCGTTCGATAGCGCGGTTCAATCCTTCGGTATTGCCAATAATTCCAAAACGTTGTTTGACTTGTTGTAAGTCCATGTCTGTTTTTTTTGAATTTGACAAAATTAGAAAAACAAACGTAAAACGCTAACGCAAACTATTGTTGAATTGCAGAATCGGATAACCTGATAAATATGAGGCACATAAAACAGCCCTGTTCGAAATCCTAAACAGGTAGCCAGTTCGGAGTTCCGAATAGGATAAGGTCAAAAAAAGCGGAGTAAAAAGGAAAGTTTAAACCTTAAATTGCCTGCTGAAGTTTGTATTATTTGTCGCAATGAAAAAGTTGCGGCTGTAAGTTGAATTTTCCCTATGCCGTCGCTGTTTGTCGCTGAAATATTCATACCATTTTAAAACTGGCATACAAGGTAATTATGAATTGGGAATTACGAATTTCATAAATAGAAAACGGGCGCTTTTCAGCGCCCGTTGCAACTAATTAAAAAACATCTGATGTATGCCATCATAACATAATGACGAGTAACACTTTAAATTAGTTGCGCGCCAAAACAAATAATTCGTCAATAAAAAAGTTTCGTTTATCGCATATAATACTACTTTTGTCATAAACAAAAATATATCATTAAAAAATATGACTATTTCACTATAATTTAAATGAATAATTATAAATTTGTGTACAAAGAAATTTTGTGTTATGAAATCGCTTAAATCATTATTAATTATTGCGTTAGGTGCATCAATACTTATTGCGTGCAATGGTAATAAAACGAACAAAAGCAATAAAGCCGTCAATGAAATAGACGAAGTGTCGGTTGACCAGATAATTGAGGATTTGGAAAATATTCCAACGCCAACAACATTTGAATTGATGGCAACCATAAATAAACTTGGCGTTCCGTATGTTATTGAAGCCGTCAACAGTCTCGCAAATCAGCAAAACTATTTAAGTTCATGGCAAAAGTCGCTCAATTTGGGTGTATATGCAGCCGATTTGAGTTACAATGTGGCATTTTCGCGCAAAGCCGAGTCAGAAGAATATCTAAAATGCCTGCTTCTTTTGGCAAGCGATTTGAACATCAGCATTGATGCTGACAAAATATCAACTGAATTCCAGGACAATATCAATAGCATCGACTCGCTTGCAGCTCTTGTAAAAGACATATTAAGCGAATCGCAATACATTTTGAATCAAACAAGCCAAACTGAAACCGCACTTTTGTTTTTGATTGGCAGTTGGATTGAAAGTTCACACATTTGCATTTCGGCAACCGAGATGAGCCACAACATTGAAGATATGATTGAAGTTAGCATCAAGCATTTTGAATATGTCAACACCATAATCAAATACCTTGACAGTCGCAAGGACCAGTCAGATTTCAACGACATCTACACACAGCTAAGCAAAATCAAAGATTTAGTAGAAATTCTTAAAGAAAATCGTACCGATGCTGACAAATTTGGCGATTTAAGCATTGCCGTTAACGATTTGCGTAATGGCATAATTTGATTTTATTTTTTTTGTATATAAAAGGGCGGCTTTATTGCCGCCTTTTTTATTTGCCATTTGCACTCAACAAATAAAAAAAATCACCTACATACAATAAATTACTATATTCGCACGCTTTATTTTTCGGGTTTTATACACCGAGTTTTCAATTTAAAAAACTTAAAAAATAGATAGATGAAAAACAAACTTGCTTCAATTGTGTTAGTACTTATGGTTGCGCTCACCTTCTGCAACTGCGAGAAAAACTCTGATTTATTAGGAAATTGGCGTCAATTGTCGTCGTTGAATGCGCGCGGACGAGGCGGAGCTACTTGCTTTGTTATTGATAACAAAGCCTATATAGTAGGCGGCGCCGGCTATTATAAAACTGTTGAATATTATAAAGAAACATGGCAATTTAACCCTGAAACTCGCTCGTGGACTGAATATGCATCTATTGATACATCATCTGCAATAAAAGGTCGCATGAATGGGGCTGGTTTTGCAATCAATAAAAAAGGTTATTTCGGCACTGGCTACGGCAAAGATGCTACTTATTTTGACGACTTCTACGAATTTGACCCGTATGGAAAAACCACAATTTACAAATCGGTAGTGCAAAATGGTGACACAATAACAAAATCGGATACTCTGCCGGGTGCATGGACAGCCACCGATAAATTCCCGGGCGGTAAAATAACTGGCACTATCAGCTTTGCGATCGACAGTATAGGATATGTTGGCACTGGCTACACAAAAGAACTTGGCGCATCAAACACCTTCTACTCATACAATTCAAAGAATGACGACGGCAAAAAATGGGAACGCGTTGAAAACATCAACGCTACCAAACGCCAAAACGCTTGCGTTTTCATAATTGATGATATTGCCTACATTTTTGGTGGTGTTAATAATAGCATCGGTGTTGAAGATTTTGAACGATTCAACCCGGCTGAGCCAAAAGGCGACTACCGCTGGTTTAAAGTTAGTCAAGATTTGTACGACGACTATCGCCGCGGAAGCGAACTGCTACGCCAACGCGCTGTAGCATTCTCAATTAATGGGCGTGGATATATTAGTTGCGGAACATCATCGGCAGGCGGTACTAAAAACGACACATGGGAGTACATTCCGTTTGTCGGCTCCGACAATCGTGGCGAATGGATAAAAGTAGCATCGTTTGAAGGCTCGAACCGCTACAACGCTTGCAGTTTTGTTGTCAACAACGAAGCATACATACTTTGCGGACAAAATGGAGCAAGCGAAAGCAGCTACTACGACGATGTTTGGACATTCGACCCAACTCAAGACTACGACGAAAAGAAATACAAATAAGACGAAACCGGTTTTATACATCAATCTGCGATTTCTATTCGTGCAAGTTTGAAATACGCTTTTAAAACTTAAATCAGCAAATGAAGAACGCACTACGTTCAATATTCATAATAGCAATTTTAGCCATCACTTTTGTTAGCTGCCACGAGGACGAATACTATGGCAATTGGCGGAAAGTATCGGTACTCAACGGCAAAGGGCGAGCAGGTTCAGCCGTTTTCAGCATCAACAATAAAGCCTACGTTGTTGGAGGCTACGGGTACTATTTCAAAATAAAATTTTTCAATTCAACTTGGGTGTACGACACCGAAGACAACTCGTGGGTTGAAATGGACAGCTTGCCCGGAGAGCCTCGCAAAGATGCGGTTGCCTTTTCAATTGGTGGTAAAGGCTATGTGTGCGGCGGCATCGGTGCTGACGGAACATACTATGGCAATATGTACGAGTTTGACCCCGAAGCCGAGCGTGGCTCACAATGGAAAGAACTTACAAAAGACCCATATCCCGATGGAGCTTTTTATGGTGGAATAGGCTTCGCTATTGGCGATTACGGATATGTAGGCGTAGGGATGAACGATAAAATAGGACCAACAAACAGATACTTTCGCTTCGACCCGTCGAAACCCGAAGGCAAGCGCTGGATACAAACAGATGCCGAAGGAATGGCTGTCAAACGCTTCGGCGGCAATGTGTTTGTAATAGGCGACAAAGCATACATTATGGGCGGACGGCACAATAACTATCGAGTTAAAGAATTTGAATGTTACGACGCCTCAACCGATGAGTTTACAACCATCAGCGAAGATATGCTTGACGATTACAACATCGACATGCTGTTCCGCTACAACGCATCAACCTTTGCCATTGGCAACAAAGGCTACATAACATGTGGTGTCAAATTTACCGGCGAGGTGCTACGCGACACATGGGAATATACCCCCGATGCCAACAACGGCAAAGGCGTATGGCAGATGATAGCCAAATTTGAAGGTTCAAACCGATACAGCGCACCATCAGTCAGCATAAACGGCTGTGGCTACATTTTTTGCGGACAAAACGGTGTTGGCTCAACCTACTTTAAAGACGACGTTTGGCTATTCAATCCCGACGAAGAATATAACCGACGCTCATACAAATGACACCTGAAATATTCGACATAATAACACTTATCTTTCTCGGCATATCAGCCGTAATGGGCTTTTTTAAAGGTCTGATAACAATGGTGACATCGCTTTTAGCAATAATTTTAGGCGCATGGGTAACAATGAAATTCTCGTACTTAACAGGCGAATTTTTACAGTCACATTTCAATGTTGATATTCAATATGTAACAATTCTTGCTTTTGTGCTAACATTTTTAGCCGTTGTTTTTGGCGTAAACCTATTAGGCAAAATAGTCAGCAAATTAGCTTCAGCCATAGCGCTTGGAGCCATCGACAAAATAGCGGGAACCATATTTGGCGCACTAAAAACAGCATTTATTTTAAGTGCGATAATATCGGCATTAACAGCCTTTGCGCCAACAGCCAACTTGTTTAACACAATAAAAGCCGATAGCAAAGCCTACAATATAATTGCGCCAATAGCACCATTTGTCTTCGGACAGTTGAATTTTAACTTTTCCGATTACATTCCAAGCGTTGGCGATATGCTGCCGGAAGAGATTAAAACATTGTAAATCAATAAAAAAAACAAATCGATGAATTTTGTAGAAGAACTGACATGGAGAGGCATGATTCACCAAATGATGCCAGGAACCGAAGAACTGCTTGCGAAAGAACAAGTTACAGCATACTTAGGGATTGATCCAACAGCCGATTCACTCCACATCGGGCATCTTTGCGGAGTGATGATGCTACGCCATTTTCAGCGTTGCGGGCATAAACCCCTTGCGCTTATTGGAGGTGCGACAGGCATGATTGGCGACCCGTCAGGTAAAAG
>CALBPW010000134.1 GCA_937899145.1 uncultured Bacteroidota bacterium | reverse complement strand
TCGAACACGCCCGGGAAACCGCCCACGATGAGGCGCCCTCCGCTCGCTACTAAAAACCGGCGACCTTTATGGCGCCGACTTCTGCTATCGCGAGTTGCCAGATGCTCTCGACCCTTTCGACCGCACCACATTCAGCCAAAATCCGATGGAATTTTACGTTGGCGCAACAAACATCGAAACTGGTGAAATTATTTATCATAAATGTACTGATGGCGAAGCTACCGACATCAAATGGATGCAAGCATCGGCTTCAATGCCGATAGTTTCAAAACCTGTTGAAATTGATGGGCTGAAACTACTTGATGGCGGAATTGTTGATTCTGTGCCTTTCAATTTTATGGAAAGTATTGGTTACAACAAAAACTTGATTATACTTACTCAACCTGCAAATTATGTTAAAAAGAAAAGTTCTGCAATCATTTTTATACGGCTATTTTTACACCGATACCCCAAAATTATTGAAGCGATGAAAATGCGCCATTTCAAATACAATCAGCAAATGCAAGAAATCGCAGAACGCGAAAAATCAGGGGCGCTGTTGGTAATTCGTCCGCCCGAGCCGCTTAACATAAGTAGAACGGAACGCAACCCCGATGAATTAGAACGCGTTTACCAAATCGGAAGAAAAGAAGCGACATCACATCTGAAAGAAATTCAAGCATTTATATCAAAATAAGTTACAACAATTTAGTGTCAGAATTTAACTATATTGCAATATTTTAATTTTGACGAATTGCTTAATAGGCGAAACAGAAAACAAACAAAAATACAAAGCGAGATAACCAACATAAACAAAATCATAAATTATGAAACGTTTAATTCCACTTATTCTAATTGCAACATTATTCACAAGTTGCGCAGTTGTCGATTCCTCCGAGGCCGGAATCAAGTTCAAAAAATTCTCAGTTACCGAGCAAGGCGAATTGCAAGCCGTACCAATAACCGGCTGGGTAGTCTATAACCCTATAACAACATCAGTTTACTCGTATCCTGTTAATATTCAGCGTGTTGATTATACCCCATTTACCGTTACCACAAAGGATGCCGCTGTATTTAAAATGGACCCGCGATTGGCTTACCAAATCCGCCGCGATATGGTGGTAAAGGTTTTTTCAAAATACCGTGTCGATTTGCGCAAAATTGAAGATGGCTATATGAAAACCGTTGTGTACGATGCCTACCGCATATCGGCTAACAAATACACTTCAGACGAGTTGATGGCAAACCGCGCCAAATTTGAAGCCGAAGTAAGAATAATGCTCGACAGCGCTCTGCTGAAAGAGGGATTTATTGTGTCAGAATTTACTTCGCAAATAACTCCGCCCGAATCGCTGTCAGCGGCTATTGAAGCCAAAAACAATGCTATTCAGGAGAGCTTAAAAGCTGAAAATGAGGTTAAAAAAGCTGAGGCGCAAGCTAAAATAGCCATTGCACAAGCCGAAGGCGAAGCAAAAGCCTTGAAAATAAAAGCCGATGGTGAGGCCTACTACAACCGCACTGTGGCCGCCAGCCTCAACGAGCTATTAGTGCGCCAATACGCTCTCGACAAATGGGACGGCAAACTGCCTGTTTACACTGGCGGCAGCAATATTCCGTTGATAAACTTAAACACAGGAAAGTGAGATAAATGCCTAAAGTTATAAGTTTTTAAGTTGAAAACTTGCGCACTTTCCAAACTTAAATTTAAGTCCTCAACAGATTACAACTTTATTTAAAGTCTGAAAAACGAACGATAGATAAGTATCGGATTGTTTTTCAGATTTTTATGCGATAGTAGTTTGAGAATCAATTTTTTATTTATATTTGAATCGAAAATGTTACCCTTTTAAACTATAAAATTATGAAAACAATCAAATTACTAACCATTGCTTGTGCCACCATAATTGGCTGCACATTTTACGCTTGTGATTTAGACGATTTAGTCAACGACAAAAAGGAAAGCGAATACTCCTACGTCAACAATATGGGCGGAACCACCACCGATTATGGCACCACCTCTTGGAACACTCTGAGTAACAAAGCCTCATTCATCAACGAATTTGATGCCGTATCTAACGACTTGAATTACAGTACTGTAGCAACAGGTGTTGTTGATGGCAACAATATTGAAGAAGTGTGCTTTGAACGCGCCACCACTGATGACGAAATTGCCGCATACATCAAAAAAATAATTTCCAACAACTATATCCTTACCTACAAAGACGATTGCTTTCAGGCGTATAAGGTTGATTCAGACGGAGTTAAATATGAATTTCAATTTGGCAACGGATGCTATCTTTACCGAAAAACCGAATTTAGCAGTTTCAAAAAAGACGCCGCGCAAAAACAATATGCCGAAGATTTGAAAAATCAGCAAAACACAAAAATCTTTGCCTCTTGGTCGCAAATAAAAAGCTCATCGCCTTGGATACAAGCATTTCCCGAGCTTAACACCATATTCGACCTCTATACCACCGACACCACGGGCAATCGTATATACCTATACAAACAACTTGATTACGAAGTATTTGACAAATACTGCGAATAACTTCTAAATAACGAATTCACTGAAACTAATTACGATGAGTTTGCAAAAGAAATCAACGGAAATCTGTACAAATTCTCATACAACCATGACGGTTGCACAACCTTTGAGCGCATCTTGCAAAACGGAAATTCAGGCGACAACGACTATGTTGATAATCAAGAAGAAAACAACAATCAGGAAGAAAATAACGACGAGGAGGAAAATAACGATTCAGACTCAACATCAGTAGTAAATCCAATTAATGCCGACGATTTCAACGCCGATGGCAATATCGACTGGCGCGACAAATTCTACAAATTGGTTGCCAAAAATGGTGTAAGCACGCAAACTCGCCAAACATATAACGGAGATGTTTCTCTTTACAATTTCACCGCAACAAATAACGCAATTCAAGTTTACGATTCAGTCGCCGGATTTGATGGTGAGCTTTCTTATTATGATTTCTCGGTCGACGGAGGCCAACTATACAAATATGTTAAAAACGCATGGCGCTACACAAGTCGTGTTTACAAGGACCGCAACAAACCAGCCGACGAATGTTTCAAAAGCAGTTTCAGCACAATGGTTTATTTTGCACCGCCATCGTGGGGTGTGGCCAACTCAAGCTATACCACCAATAACTGGACAAAAGTTGGCTCCAGAACATACGCCGGCCGCCAATGCACCGAATACACGTACTCCAGCTATACCTTTTATATGGACGACGAAACTGATATGTGCCTCTATTACAACGGAGCAGGCGTAGAATTTGAAACCCTGACATTCACAACAGGAGCAACACTATCGTTGCCAAACTACAGAAAATATCAGATGGATTTGCCTACAAATCTGAAAATAACGACCTCAGATGTAACAAACTTCATGGGTACATGGACCACAAACACCACCATCATCAAGTTAGGCAACGAGTGGATGTGTACCAGTGGAACAGGCGACTACTCGTATTGGAAATTCAACGCCGACGGCACAACGCAAAAGGCGATGGTTAAATATGACGGTGACGAAGAATGGACATCGGTTTTAGATGAAAGCCACTGGGAAGATTTCGACTATTTTGCCCAAAATTGCGATTTCAGTTTCATTTTCAGCAACTCAACACCCAAAGGCGATTGCTACAGCGAATGTAACCCGACAAATGAAACGCTTACAGTGTGCGGCGTTGAGTGTGTTAAATATGAAGGTATTAATGTTCTCAATACGAATATGGAATTCTACGTCAACGAGAGCAACAACGTGGTTTACAAGTCATCATACCTTTCTGACAGCGAGATAACAGGTTGGGATACGTCGGTAACAGCATTTGAGATTCCCGCGCCATAACAAGTGGGAAGCCGGTCAACAACCTTAATTTGTTAAAAAAACAGAAGAACAACATTTTATGTCCGTTCTTCTGTTTTTTTTTATTTTCCTAACTCCAACATCGCATCAATACTACGCTTGGCAGCTAACCGTGTTGTTTCGTCCAATGTTATCTCCTCACCGCCAGTGCCAGCAACGCAATGATAAACATCGCCAAGCGTTGTAAGCCTCATATTATGGCAGACGCAATCTTTCGACAATGGGAAAAACTGTTTTTCTTGATTTTCGAATTGCAAATGTTGCACAATACTATTTTCAGTGCCAATAATAAACTGCTTATGGTCATCTTTTTTAGCAAAGCCGATAATTTCAGTTGTACTGCCAACAAAATCGGCCAAAGCCGTAACCGCTGGTTGACATTCAGGATGAACAAGCAATAGAGCCTCAGGGTGCGACTTGCGTGCACGTTGCACATCGGCAACCGACATTCGCAAATGTGTTGGGCAACCTCCCTGAACAAATCGGAATTGCTTGTCGGGCACTTGTTTCTGAACCCATGCGCCCAAATTGCAATCAGGAATAAAAAGAATCTTTTTATTCTTGATGGCGCGAATAACGTTCACCGCCGACGATGATGTTACACAAACATCACATTCTGTTTTCAGTTCGGCAGTTGTATTGATATACGCAACAACCATATAATCAGGGTTATCAGCCTTAATCAATTGCAGCCGTTCCCTGCTAATTTGCTCTGCCATTGGACAACCAGCCTCACTGCTCGAAAGCAGCACCCGCTTTTGTGGAGCAAGAATTTTCACTGTTTCTGCCATAAACCTAACGCCACACATCAGTATTGTATCAGCACCGGCAATGGCGGCTTTTTGGCTAAGCCCGAACGAATCGCCCACATAATCAGCAACTTCCCAAATATCATGACTCTGATAAGCATGAGCTAAAATACAAATGCCCCGTTCTTTCTTAAGGCGTAAAATTTCAGCTTGTAATTCACTGGTCGTCATATATTTATGTTTTAAAAACTTTCACATTCTATTTTGCTTGCAAATGTACACTAAAAATGTGTGTCAGAATATTTGGCAAACAAAAAAATGCGACAAGCACAACCGCCTGCCGCATTTTTCTATTTATTAATCAATTATTTATAGCGATATAGTCCACATTACAAACGAATATGGTTGGATTTTTTCGGTTGTTTTAGCTTTAAGCACCACATCTTCGCTGATTGGAATAATAGGTTGTTTATCATAATTATAATTGAACTTATTACTGTTTGTATTTATATCATTACTAACCATATTATTTACATTACTTTGCATGTTATTATTATTCATAGCCGTTTTTATTCTATTAAAATTATTCATCAAAATCATATTATTATTAACTCCATTTATCTTTTGATTTGGTTCTAACTGTATTGAAGGGAATTCTGGCTTTCTTTCAATTTTACATCTATTACAATTTTTGCGAAAACCATAATTCAAATTTTGACAATTAAGACAAAGCCAATCTGTCTTTCTTTCTTTTGCTTTCTTTTTATTCTTTTTTTCTTTCTTTTTATTTATTTCTTCTTTTGTTTTGGGCATTTTTATGACTTGACATCTATTACATCTGTTTCTTGTTTCAAAATTGAAATTATTACATTGTCTGCATATCCACCCTAATCTTCCAAACATTTTTACTAAATAATCATCTGAATTGGAATTTTCTTTATCATCTTCTAAATTATTAATATCATTATTATTAATTATATTATTTGTTTGAACATTTTTATCACACTCAGAATTATTGATTTCTTCATTTTGATTATTTTTATTTTGATTGAGTGGATTTATTAAATTGATATAATTATTATTATAGAAAATATTTTTATTAATATTAAATAAATTAATATTATTATTTGGAATATTTAGATTACTTATATTTTTTGGAATATTATTA
>CALBPW010000133.1 GCA_937899145.1 uncultured Bacteroidota bacterium | reverse complement strand
TGCTTATTGTTGGCTTGCTCAAGAGCCAACACAGCTTACAATTTTGGAACTTGCCAAAGAACAGAATGTCAAACTACCAACAGATAATCCCAAAAAACTTGAAGCAATGCTAAAAGTAGGAATGGACTGCCCAAGTTTGGAAGTTTATCTAAAAGCATTCGACATAACTTGCTCAGTATTACAGACTTACAATTCTCTTGCTCGCGCCACATACGAGTTAGCCGAAGATTGTGCTGCCGAAAATATTTGGTATCTTGAAATAAGATTTTCACCTATTTTACACATTAACAACGGTTTAAAACTAACTGAAGTAATTGACGCAGTGCTTGAAGGTAAAGCAAAAGCTGAACGTGCATTTAACATTAAAGTAGGAATAATTATTTGCGGATTGCGTCATTCAACACCCGAGACATCGCTGCTACTTGCCGAATTAGCCGTCGCATACAAGAACCGCGGCGTTGTCGGGTTTGATTTGGCAGGAGCCGAAGATGGTTTCCCCGCAAAAGACCACAAAGAAGCCTTTGATTTGATAATTAACAATAATATCAACACAACAGTTCATGCAGGCGAAGCATACGGACCAGAATCAATACACCAAGCCTTACACATGGTTAGTGCAAATCGCATTGGACACGGAACCCGCCTTCGCGAAGATGGCGACCTGCTAAACTATGTCAACGATCACCGCATTCCACTCGAAATGTGCGTAACCTCAAATCTACAAACAAAAGCTGTTGATTCTATTGAAAAACACCCGGTCAAGTTCTATTTCGATTTAGGAATACGCGTCACCATCAACACCGATAACCGGTTGATTTCCAACACAACACTCACCGACGAGTATATGCTTGTGATTGAGAGATTCAGATTCACGCCAAGTGAACTTAAATACTTGATAATTAACGGATTCAAGTCGGCGTTCCTACCTTTGAAAGAAAAGGTGGATTTGATTCAGAAAGCAACCGCTGTTCTTGAAGAAAAAGGTCTAATTATTCGTCGCGATTATATCTGATTATGAACAAGATACATCAGTTTTCACTCTGCATTTTTGCACTATTTGCAGTTATAAATATATATGCGCAAGAGCCAACAACCACGCAATCAAAAAAGGCAAAGGCTTTTTATCAGCGCGCAACATTATACTATCGCCAATACGATATGAAAAACGCTCGTATTGAGATAGATAACGCAATTGATGCTGACCATAATTTTTTAGAAGCGTATCTGCTTGCTGCCGAAATATGCAATTATCAGTCTGATACTGAGCAATCCATAAATGCGTTACTCACCGCACGCAATATCGACTCTACCTTCTACCCCTATCTTGACTACAATTTAGGTGTATCTTACTTTGAATGCGGAAGATACAACGACGCAAAGCATTACTACAAATTATTTCTAAACAATCCGAAAGCAAGCGAAAAATCAAAAATTGCCACAAAAAAAAATATTGAAAAATGCGATTATGCTATATCATTGGTTAACAACCCTGTAGAATTTTCGCCAACATTGCTAAGTGAAAATTTGGAACTACCATACGAACAATATTGGCCATCACTTTCACTTGACGCTAAAACGCTGGTATTCACAATGCTATTACCCGACAGTAGCCGATTTATGCCCGATGGCTCGCCTGCTATGCAAGAAGATTTTTACGTAACACATTTTATAGATGGCGAGTGGCAGCCCGCAACACCAATTGGAGCTCCGATAAACACAAGGGGAAACGAAGGCGCGCAACAAATTTCATCTGATGGTAAAACATTGGTTTTCACAGGGTGTAACCGTCGCGATGGCTACGGAAAATGCGACATATATTTTGCAAAAAAAAATATATTTGGCCAATGGGAACGCCCATATAATGCTGGTTCTGCGATAAATGGACCATCAGCCGACAAGCAGCCTTGCCTTTCGCCCGATGGTCGGTTTCTATATTTCGCCTCCGACCGCGCCGGTGGTAAAGGCAAAATGGACATTTGGGTGTCGGAGCGCGATGCCAACGGCAACTGGAGCGTGACCCTGGGGCCAGCCGCCCCCGACATGTATCCCTACTGCTTCATCGTAGACGACGTGAGCGTCATGGACCCCGAGA
>CALBPW010000132.1 GCA_937899145.1 uncultured Bacteroidota bacterium | reverse complement strand
CGTTTACATCAACTTTGCGTTCTTCCTCTTTTTCTGATGTTGGATTTGTACCTACGATAGCTGGTACGTCAATTGGACTTGGCAAGAATGCTGCAACAGCGTCCAACAAGCGTTGGATACCTTTGTTTTTAAATGCAGAACCGCACAATACAGGAACAATCATTTGCTGGATTGTTGCACGGCGGATTACACTCTTAATTTCGTCAACTGTGATTGAATCAGGGTCTTCGAAGAAACGCTCTAACAAAGTATCGTCAAGTTCGGCAACTGATTCGATAAGTTTTGCGCGATATTCATTTGCTGTTTCAACCAAGTCTTCAGGAATATCGATGTATTTGTAGTTAGTACCCATTTGAGCGTCATCAACCCAAACGATAGCTTTCATTTCGATAAGGTCAACTAAGCCACGGAAATCGGCTTCTGAACCTATTGGAATATGAATGGTAACCGCATTTGCGTTCAGGCGCTCGCGAATTTGGTTTACAACTGAGAAATAATCAGCACCAATGCGATCCATTTTGTTTACAAATGCGATACGTGGCACATGGTATTTGTTAGCCTGACGCCAAACTGTTTCTGACTGAGGCTCAACACCACCAACTGCGCAATAAACAGCTACCGCACCGTCCAAAACACGAAGCGAACGCTCAACCTCAACAGTGAAGTCAACGTGTCCCGGAGTGTCGATAAGGTTGTATTTATACTCATTGCCATTGTATTTCCAGAAGCAAGTGGTTGCTGCTGATGTAATGGTGATACCACGCTCTTGTTCTTGAACCATCCAGTCCATTGTGGCTGCGCCGTCATGAACTTCACCAATGCGGTGAGTAATACCTGTATAGAACAAGATACGTTCTGAAGTTGTTGTTTTACCGGCATCGATGTGAGCCATGATACCGAAGTTACGAGTGTATTTAAGATCTCTTGCCATTGTATTTCTTCTCTAATTAAAAGCGGAAATGTGAGAAGGCTTTGTTAGCCTCTGCCATACGATGAATTTCTTCTTTTCTCTTAAATGCTCCACCCTCTTCGTTGTAAGCGGCGATTATTTCTGCTGAAAGTTTTTCTGCCATTGAATGTCCGGCACGTTTACGGGCGAACAAAATCATATTTTTCATACTCATCGCAACCTTACGGGTTTCGCGAATCTCTTGTGGAATTTGGAAAGTTGCACCACCAACACGACGGCTGCGTACCTCGACTTGAGGTGTTACATTCTGCAATGCTTTTTTCCAGATGTCAAGTGGCGCCAATTCGTTGTCTTTCATTTTCGCACCTACCATATCAAGTGACTCATAGAAAATCTCGTATGCTGTATTCTTTTTACCGTCCAACATCAAGTTGTTGACAAAACGGGTAACCAATACATCATTGAATTTAGGATCTGGTAACAGTATCCTGCTTCTTGGTTTTGCTTTTCTCATTTTACAATATTAATAGATTATTTTTTAGGTCTTTTAGCACCATACTTTGAGCGACGTTGTTTGCGTCCCTCTACTCCCGATGTATCCAAAGCGCCACGAATAATGTGGTAGCGAACACCTGGTAGATCCTTAACACGACCTCCGCGAATCATCACAATTGAGTGCTCCTGCAAATTGTGACCTTCTCCCGGAATGTAAGAGTTTACTTCTTTTCCATTTGTTAAACGAACTCTGGCTACTTTACGCATTGCCGAGTTTGGTTTTTTTGGAGTGGTGGTATAAACACGCACGCATACTCCACGGCGTTGTGGGCAAGAATCTAAAGCTGGTGCTTTACTTTTCTTATCCATTTCAACGCGCCCTTTTCTTACTAATTGTTGTATAGTTGGCATATTTTCTAAATAAAAATGTATATAATTCTCCGCAAAATCGGTTCGCAAAGGTAAAAACAATTTCATCTTAATCAATAGGTTGGAAATAAATATTTCAAATTTTGATTGTTAACCCGTAAATCGCATTGTTTAAGCCTTAAACCGTCTTTTTTTGTTGATTGATGTTCATAAATTTTGCGCTGCTAACATTTTTTTCGTGCTTTTCAACGGCATTTTTTGAGCAAAAAAAGGGAGGTGATTTTGTGTTTTACCTCCGCTTTTATACATATTGTATATGGTGAATTTGTGAATCGCTTTTCTTCTCAACCTTAAACTTGTTAAACCTATTCAACTTTAAACTATGTCCTCCCCAACCTTCTAATCTCTCACCTCCAAACTTCTAAAATTTAATATCCAATCCCACCAAATAGCAACCTTTTGTTTCGTCTGTCCATGCAAATTCTTGTTTTTTGTCGCCGAAAATGTTGCGAGCATTAACAAATATTGCATTGTCTTTCCAAACTTTGTACGATAGTTTGCAGTTGAGTGTAAATTTAGGGTCGGTGCTGAATGTGCCATTCGATGTTGAGTAGGTTTGCTTTGAATAGAAGTTGCCACTGGCGTAGAAGTTCAGTTTTTCAATAGGGGTGTAGTTTACGCTGAAACCACCAAAAAACGCAGGTGTTGCCTTGTGCGTAATTGTCTTTTTGGCATAACGGCCATCGTACGCTTCGCCATAAATTGCCGAAAATTTATTATTATATGTGTCATAATCAAATTTTTGCTCGGCAATTGCCGATGGCATTCCGGTGATTGTAAGTTCTTTTTCCGACATAAGTCCAGCGGCTTGTTGGGTTGCAGTTGCCGCTGCCTCTTCCGCCGACATTCCTTTCGCAATAAGTTGATTTGTGAGTTCCCGTGTAAGTCCTGCCTCAATCCGGTCATACCCGCCATTTTCAAGTTGTTGCGTAACCGATGCTGTAAATGGCAAGTTGAAATAATCATCAATTCCTTGCTCGACAATTCCTTCGCCTTTGCTTGCACCAATTGCAGCAAGCGTTGTCATATCGGTAATGATGGTTGAATTTTTACAGCAAACATGGTTTTTCAATTTTGTCTGCTGAAGTGTTCCGAAGGCTTTAAACACCAATTTTTCAGTAGCCACCCACTCCAAATTGAGTGTCGCGCCTATTTGTTGTGCTTCAACATCAATATTTTGATACATAAATGTTACTGTGTTTGGAATGGCTTGTGCAGGAAAATATTTTTTTGTGTAGATTGCCCCCAAGTCTGGCACGCTTACAGTTGCCGACATTGAATCTGTGTGCACGTATGCGGTCATCGACTCGGGTAGTAAGCAACCAAAATCTTTAGTTACCGATGCAAAGGCTTCTAAATCAACCGACAAATTCTTTACCGGACGATAGCGATAACCTATTTCGCCCATTGTTGTTTTGGCAAGTTTTTGATCTTTGTTGCCATTAAATACCATATGATTTGGGAATGGGCGTCCAACGCGATTCCAATCGAAATTTGAATATGTATCAACAAGGAACGGACTGCGGTTGGCTCTTGATGCGACTGCTCGGAGCAAGTGTTTTTGGTTTACATTGTAACTGACAACAAATTGGAACGGAAAATAAATATCGTCCGAAGTGTTGAATTTTTCGAACCTTCCTCCTAAAATAAACCGCAACTTATCGTCAAGTAGCTTATAATCAAAGCGAAGTGAACCTGCTACTGAATGAAAATCGCATTCTTCATTCAAATATCCTGATGTATAATTTCCTATACTATCTGGAGTCAAATACGGGGTGTCATCGTAACGAGCTCTCTGATACGATATTCCCGGGCGAATATTCAAATTTCCTAAGTAAAAATCGTATTCGGCATTAAGGTTCAATGTGCTGTTATCGGCTTTAAAGCCAACGTTTTTATTAACAATATCTTGTTCGGCGAATAGCATATTTGCTTGCAGTGTAAGGTCTTTTATCTTGCCTGTCGCATTAAAATACGAGCTTTTTATGTCGCGACCTGTTATTGATATTGATGGGTCGCCAAATGATGATGAGTTGGCATACGAATCTTGATAACCGCCACTTAATACAAAGCTGATATCGTCAGTTGGGTTGTAATACAAATTGGCATTTACACCAAAGCGGTCGACGGCTGTTTCGGGGCAAGGATGCCAATCTGATATTTTTTCAGTTGGATTAAATACTTTCAGCCAATTACTTGTTTTGTCAGGCAGTTCTTGAATATCATCGGCATTGAAAAGTGAATCGTATTGAAATACGTACAACTTATCAGTTACGCGCTCCATTTTCTGATAATTTCCCGATACGCGATAGCCAAATTTTCCGACTTTTTGTCCTATGCTAAGATTGCCCATATACGAGCCAAGATTGCCTCCTTGCAATTGTCCGTAAACCTGAATTTCTTCGGTATTTGGATTTTTTGTGATGATATTGATAACGCCTGTTACTGCATTTGCCCCGTACAATGCGCTCACTGCGCCACGCACAACTTCAATGCGGTCAATGTCGGCAAAATCAACAGGCAACGATTCCCAAAATGTGCCGCCATTTATATAATTGTAAATGGGGCGATTATCAATCATGACAAGTGTCATTGAGTTTTCGGTATAAACCGTAAGGTTATCGTCGGGAATGTTATTGTTGCCACGAATGTGAATATCGTAGTTGCCATTTGTCTTCTCGCGGACAATAACACCCGGCACTAATCGCAAGGCTTCTTGAATGTTACGCGCGCCCGAGGCTATTATCTCGTCGTAAGATATAACTGTTGACGAGAGTGGCGAGTCGAAACTGCTCTCTACCTTTTTTGATGCCGAAACGACATCTTTATTAAGCAACATTTCGTATAGTTCGTTTAGCGACACTCCAAGTATTTCAGTTAGTTTCATCACATCTTCGAGTGGCATTGCGCCAAGTTCGTCGTACGACATTGAAAGGATGTCGGCGCGTGTCATTTTTGAGACATCGGTTGTTTGGGCTGTTGATTGCGATGCTACAAATAGCATCATCATTATGTAAAATATTTTTTTCATCTTATTCAAGTTTAAGGGTTAATTATTAACGGCGATACCTAATAGCACTAACGTTTGCGAGTGTTTTACGCCTTCTTCGGTTAAATGTGCTGTGTTGACTTCGTATTTTTGCTGATTGTCAATTTTCACGAAGTTGATAGCCGACAACGAAGCTGCCATACCGGGCTTATCGGTTACTACCAAGACCCCTTTACCTTTAATTTGTTTCACAATGTCGGCAACTTGCGCCGATAGTTTAGTTGGAACATACACAATATGATATTTCGTGTAATCCTCCGACGATAGAATTTCCTCAACTACAATCTTTTGCGAGCCGACGCTTTTGCGCTCGGTAAACGATTTCAGCTCGCTGATGATTGGTGAGTGTCCGAGTACGCCTATCACAAAATCGCCTGTTTGCTTGTGTTTTGGCCACTCAATGTATTTTGTAAAGTTATAGACGAAAAGTGCTTTGAACTTATCGTCTTGTGCATTTGCAAGGTTATGCAACGATAAAATGCACAAAAAGGCAAAAATGATTCGTTTCATCTATAATTAAATGTTTAATGGACGTTATTTGGTTCTTTACTGAGAATACAAAAGTAAATAAAAATTATTTGTTCGACAATAAGTTTTTTAAATCCTGAATTATTACTGTCCGGCAGAGTCAAGTTCCAATCAAAGGATATTGGTATTAATTATATGCGCAAGTAATTGATTTTTTTTATTTAGCAAATATTAATGTGTTTTTTTGCAACATCAGCACTATTTTTTCATCACAAAAAAAGCACCGGCGAAATGCCGATGCTTCCATATAAATGATATTCAGGAGTATCTAAAACGCAAAATTTAATCCTACAGAATAAATACCGCCAATTTTGTCGGCGTATGGGAATTCGCGTTGTTTGGTGTTCAAAATGTTGTGTCCGTTAAAGAAAACCTCTACACCATCGCTGGGCTTGTAACCTATTTTCATGTTTAAGGTAAAGCGGTCTTTTAGTTTTTCTGAACTATACTTAGTCAGATAGGTTCGCTTGCCAATATAATTGCCGTAAGTGGTGATGTCGATTTTTGGAGTTGGCTTATAAATTAAGCCAATCATTCCGTAAACATCCGGAGTGGCTTTATGCTTATGCCCGTTTATTGTTTGCTGAACGTAAGGTTTTGAATTGCCAAAGTAGAATATGCCATCATCGTTATAAACGCCGTATTTAAGAGCGTAATACGATGCGTATTCGCTATCATCATCACTTGCGCGCAAGCGGCTAAGCATGGTTTCTTTACCGGCCTCGTCCAACCTTTCGTATTCAGCTTTAATATCTTCAATATTGTCAACATCACCCATGGCGCGACCCAAATATTTTTTGTAAGTGTCGAAATATTTTTTGAAGTCTTCTGATTCAAGTTTAGGGTCAGACAAAATTTCACCCAATTCCTCGTTAGTAAAAGTATTATTCTCTATAAGTTCAGCTATAGCGTCTGATTGCAAATCGTTTGCCAATTTTGGAACATCAACAATCATGCCGAAAATCTGGCCAATCTGTCCAAGTATTTCTGTGTTTTGATTGTACGAGTAGTAGTTGTCGATTTTTGTTTGTTGAACATTAACATTCAGTTTTGCGATAAGTTTTGGCGATATAATCCAATCGACATTAATGCCAAACCCCATTTGCTTCACTTTATAAGGCAATTCGCCATATTTAATATCGGTTTTGATGCCCGAATTACCCATAAAAGTCATAAGCACAGGCATTGTCTCTTTAAAATCTCCATCTGTCATGGCACGCATTCCGCCTAAAGTTTGGGGGTCTGTCATAAAGTCAGACAAGTATTTGCTCGACATGATTACTGATGATTGATGAGCTTTTAGCGCGCCAAAATCCTTACTTTGCGAGTAATAGACTTCGGCGTCAATCAAAATACGATCGGACGGACGCCAGCGATAGCCTAATTCAACATTTTGAATTTTTGCCAAATCGGCATTTTTGTCAGCATCGAAATAGATGGTATCGGGCGGCATAAGGCCATCGCGGTGCCAAGTGTAGTTGGTGTTAGAGTTAACCATATTGGCTGAGCGCATTGCTGTGCTGTACGATGCGCGGATAAGGTTATTATCGTTGATTGAGTAGTTTGTTGCCATTTGATAAGATGTATTCCACTCATCGGGGATACTTGTTTTATCGAAGCGGACCGCACCAATCACACGGAAATCGCCAAGACGATAATCGGCACGAAGACTTGGCGCAAAATCTTTAATTTCAGCCGTTTCACCGTCAAAATATCCTGTCAAATGGCGGCCATTTGGCGATTTATAATTATGTCCATGATATTTCCAAGAGTAATCAGCCGGGTTTGTCGGGTTGGTATAATCAGGAATGGCATCGACAAGGTTTACATAGTTGTACGATAGCCCGGGCACAACATCAAGGTCGCCAATATGGAAGGCATATTCGGCGCCAAGTTGCAAGTTGTGCAATTGGTTAGCTTTAAAGCCCGGTATACCTTTCTGATAATCCTGCGAGCCACCTAAATAATTGATATTCAAGCTCAAATTGTAGATATTTGCGGATAAGTTCACATAACCCGTCTTCGATACGCGCTCCGACAATGCAAAAGGCAGTTCGCCAATTGGTGTTGTGTTGGCGCGCGATTGCTGGTAACCAATTGAAAAATCGATATTAACATCTTCATTTGGCGTATAATTCAGATATGAATTAAAACCGTATGTTTTCCGCGATAAACCTAAATCATCAAACATGTCGTTCAGATTACCGGTATTTTCAAGAATGCTATATGGCATTGCTACCGTGTCCATATTCATTTTAAGAGTGTCCAAAAACAATTTCGATGATAGATCGGAAGAGCGTCGTGTAGGGAAAGAGTGTAGATCTCGGTGGT
>CALBPW010000131.1 GCA_937899145.1 uncultured Bacteroidota bacterium | reverse complement strand
GCGTTGCCTTCGGCAATTATTCCATCAGTTTCGTCGCCATAATTTTCAATTACACTTTGCAAATTGGCTTTGGCTTGGAATCGGTCGCCGCGTTTTAGACAAATATCGGACAGCAAGAAAAATGATTTTGCAATCCAATAGAAATGCGGTGTGCCTGAGGTAATTAGCGCATTCACTGTCTCTTCCGACAGTTGCATTTCGTTTTGTTCAAAAAGCATCCGTGCCACCATATATTGCGACTCTGCCCCTTCAACACTATTCATATCAAGTGCCAAAATGCGGAATTGTGTTATGGCTGGGTCAAGTTGATTTGTTCGATAATAACTAACGGCCATAATGTAGCGTGCATGGCGAATTTGTTCATCAGTTATCTTATCGGTAATCAACACCTTACGAGCCGCTTCAATTGCTGTATTGAAATTACTGTCAGCAAAGGCGTTTTGCATCTGACCTTCGCGCGCAATCATAAGGTTCGATTTAACCTCAGCATTGTCTTCCAATTTTTTATAAAGTTCGACAGCCTGCTTGTAATCTTTGTCTTTTTCGGCAAGCGTTGCCGCGCTTAAGATTGCAGCCTCGGTAAAGATATTTTTCGGACGCTCAGCAATGGCAGCGAAATCCTCACGTGCCTTGCTGTTGTTATGTTGTTTCAGATTGCAATCGCCACGATAGTATGTCGCATTAAGTGCAAATTTGCCAGTCGGAAATTTATCGAGATAACTGTCGAACAAACCGCCAGCCTCTTTCCAATTGCCTGACATATAGACTTTTTCGGCTGCGGCGTAGGTAAGCGAGTCGCGTTCTGCCAAATCGATATTGCCCAGATTGCCACGCGATTTCGCATAATCAAAATAGTCGTCAACTTTGTTCATATCGACATAAACATTTTTCAGGGCGAAAAGTGCTTCGTCGGCTTCTGATGTGCCCGGATATTTTTCGATCACATTCTTAAAGTTGTCGACAGCCAAATAGTTCTGCCCATCGGCATAGTAGAGCAAACCTGTCTGTAACATCGATTTTACAACGTACGAGCTGTTTGGGTGTTTTTTTGCAAGTGTCCGATAATCGTCAATTGCAAGTTGTGTTGAATCAATAATGGTGTAGGCGCGCGCACGCTCAAAAAGTGCGTCGGCCGCATAAGTTGAATTCGGATATTGTTTTAGTAAATAGCTCATTGTCTGTATTTTACCATTCATATCCTTATTTAATCCCATTGCGAAACCTTTTTGGAACAATGCGTATTCAACATCAAAGGCGTTAAGGTCGGCGGCCATGCCGTAAAACAATGACGCATCGCCAAATTTCGATGTTACAAAGTGGCAATCGCCTATGCGAATGTAACTGTCGGCAAGTTTTGCAGTGTCTGCATCTTCAGTTTTTTCTGTGTATTTCCGATACCAATCGGCTGCTGTTGTGTAATCTTTCAATTTAAAATAGCAGTAACCGATATTGTAATAGCAAGTTTTGTACTCTGGCATCGTATATGCGCCAGGCGTTGTCTGCAGCTGCTTATATGCTTCTGTTGCATCGGTGTATTTTTCAAGGCGATAAAGTGCTTCGCCTTTCCAATATTGAGCCATGGCGCGAATCTCTTTGTCGTAGGCTTTTAAGGCGATAACTTGGTCGAAAGCTGCAGCCGATTCTTCAAATTTCAGATTATTGTAAAGTTCCAAGCCTCTAAAGTAAGCAACACGCTGCCAAGCCGATTGCATCTCAGCCGTTTTGTTTTCAATTTTTGCAAGCGACTCAAGTGCAGCCTGATAATTTTTTGACGATAAATAGGCTTTCACCAAATATTCATAAGCCTCATCGCGATGTATCGAATTCGGATACAATTCCAAATACTTATTGAAGGCTTTAATTGTCTCATTAAAAGGCGAATACGATAGTTCATACGACAATTTTGCATAATTGAGCAACGATTGTTCCTTAATGCGGTCGCTGAAGTCGTATTTTGAAGCGGCTGCAAAAGCCATGCGGGCTTGTTCTTTCTGCTCAAGTTGCATATTGGCGTAAGCTATATGAAAATAAGCATTTTGTGTCAGCTCATCGTCAATGTTGGTAAGATTCGACATTGTGGTTGCCGCTTGCTGAAAGTTGCCTGTTTTGAAATATGCGTAACCAAGTTGATAAATATCCTCGCGTGTGTAGTTATCGGCTTTACTTTTGTAGGTTTCGAGATACGGAAGTGCCTCATTATAAAGTTCTTTGTTGTACAAAGCCTCGCCCACTATCCGCGACATTTCGGCTTCACGCTTGGCGTCGGTTTGTCCGAGCATTGTTTTTCCAAGTTCGATAACTTTATCGTCTTTCCCTTGAATAAAATAAATCTGAAGCCGATAGTATGGCACAACGGGCGCAAAGGTTGGGTCGTCTTCAATTTTTTTCAGATTGTTGAGTGCTGTTTCGTAATTTTTATTGGTATATGCGATGTGTGCGTAAAAGTAAATTGCGGGTGCTGAATACTTATTATTATCGTTAATTAGCTCGTAAAACATTTTTGACGCACGTTCGTAGTTTTTTAGTTTGAAATAGCTATAACCTTTTTTAAAGTAAAGTTCGGCAAGTTGGTCTTTCGATAGATTTTGCTTCCAAACGCGGTCGAAGTAATTGACAGCTTCTTTGAAGTTGTTAACCCGATACTGATAGCGACCCATCTCAAAGTAAGCAACGCGTGTGCGCGGACTTTCGGGATATTCGTTTATGAATTTTCCAATCCGATATTCAGCATCGGTGTTGAACAATTCGAGCGCACACAAGGCCGCATAGTATTCGGCGTCGGCTTTAATGTCGGAAAACTCATTTCCGTAATGAGCCACAACGCGCTCAAAAAACTGTTGCGCCTGCGAGTAGTGTTGCTTGTTAAACAAATCGACACCTGTACGGTAATCATAATCTTCATCAAGATAAATTTGCGTTTTTTGAGCTGAAACGCCGCCTGCCAACAGCATAATAATGGCAGTTAAAATGTTGGTTAATATTGTTTTACGCATAAAAAAAAGAAGCTAATAAACCGAAATCAAAATAAGCACTTTTGACTATTTGAATTTTATGTCAGCAAGGTTTTAATTAACAATAGGGTGTTTATATTGAAAGATTTAAAATGGCACAGACTATAATATAATGTGATGCGCGTCATAAAAAAATATATGATTTGAACGCTATTTTAAATAAAATCGTATTTTTGCGGTGCGTTTGTTTTAACAATTCAACATAAAATATGGAGGGAAAAATGAGACATTTTTTTCTTACAATCAGCATTTTAGTGAGCCAACATCTTATGGCGCAAACAGTTTTCAATGTATCTACACAATCCGATTGGAATAACGCTTTTTCAGCTTCCGAAACCCAAAATGTAACTATCGAATTACAAAACGATATTAATTTAGGTTCAAGCGAATACACTCATACCAACGCAAATACCATAACAATAAACACAAATGGTTACAAAGTTACAATTGGAGGCAATTTTCAATGGATTGGCGGCAACCCCGCAAAAACATTAACCTTAAACGGTAAAGCCACAATAACCGAAACACTAACAATGGCCAATTCGATACTGAATGTTAATGGGAAATTGGAAACAAAAAATATTGAAATCAAGTACGGCGAAACAACAACCATCAATATTGGTGAAAACAGTTTAGTCCGTGTGTACAATAACATTAATGCTCCAGATGCGCCAAATATTAACATAGCAAAAGGTGGCGGGTTGGATGTATTAGGAGAAGCCGATTTTCACCGTGTAAAATTGAACATAGCGGAAGGCAGCACAATGGCTGTTGCTGGTGACTTCACAGTTGAGCAAGGCACCTCTGTTATTGATGGAGATTTGGTTGTTGGCGGAAATATGAATATATTTTGGAACAATGCTAATAGCGACGAAGAAATTGTTGGTAATGGCACTATTACAGTTTACGAAGAATATCAATGCCACGACAAAAATTTAAACACCGGCAACCCATGTATGCAGCAACTTGCAAATCACTTTACATCAAGTAATATATTCAAAGGTTCAGGCGGATATATCAGTCCTCTGCCAATAGTACTTTCAAAATTTTCGGCTGTTAACAATCCTAATAGCGTAACCATCTGTTGGACAACTGAAAGCGAAATAAATAACAATTATTTTACCATCTACCGCTCCGAAGATGGCAAAAACTACGAAGCCATTGGCACAATTAGCGGTGCTGGAAATAGTGAACGCACCATAAATTACACATTTACAGATTATTATCCAAGCAACGGCATTGAATATTACAAGTTGAAACAAACTGATTTTGATGGACAATCGGAAATATCACATGCAATTGCCATCAAACGCAACAGCAACAAAACAACTCCTGATGTTAAAATCTACCCAAATCCGTATCATAACAATGGTATGGAAATAAATTTTGGCCAACCCAAGGCACACGGAAAATGACAGTCCGCTCCGGCTCGACAAATCTCTCCAGCAACTTCTCGTCTTTATATTCTGGATGCGCTTCCAGCACCGGGATAATCGAAGTAAGTATCTCCTGCGCGGTGTTATGAAATTCCTTCTGATCCGGATCCTTTTTCACAACGTCAGCAAGTACTTTTTTAACATAATCCTTCATGTCTGCCATAATAATAATCTCCCCATTCTCTGCCAT
>CALBPW010000130.1 GCA_937899145.1 uncultured Bacteroidota bacterium | reverse complement strand
CGGAACTTATTGAGCACTTAGGCGAAACAGCTGAAATCCTATTCTTTCTACTTGGTGCAATGACTATTGTAGAAACAATCGATCGACATCATGGTTTCAATATTATCACCACTCGCATACAAACAAAAAACAAAACAAAACTATTGTGGATATTGTGCTTGCTGACATTCTTTATGAGCGCAATCCTCGATAACCTGACTACAACAATAGTGATGGTAACCTTGCTGCGCAAACTTGTCGGCGACCAAAAAACACGTTGGTTCTACGCCAGCATGATAGTAATTGCCGCAAATGCAGGTGGCACTTGGTCTCCCATTGGCGATGTTACAACCATCATGCTTTGGATTGGCGGACAGGTTACAACAACAAAAATCATTACCGAAGTGTTCCTGCCCAGCATCGTCTGCTTATGCCTGCCTCTTGCCATTGTTAGTTTTATGCAGAAAGGCGAAATTGAGCGCCCCGCAGAAGAGGAATCTCATGAATCTGAAATAACAACATCGCCACGCACGCAACGTGTAATGCTGATTTTGGGAGTTGGCGGCTTGATTTTTGTGCCAATCTTTAAAACCATCACCCACTTACCACCTTATTTGGGTATGCTTTTCAGCCTTTCGATAATTTGGGCTGTTACTGAGTTGATACACAAAAACCATACACCTGCTGTAAAAAACAAACTTTGCCCAACAGCCTTGCTGCAGCGCATTGACACTCCTACAATCCTGTTTTTCCTTGGAATATTGATGGGTGTTGCCGCTTTACAGTCGGCAGGTCATTTAGCACTAATGTCGCACTCATTAGATCACGCCTTTAAAGATGTAACGGGCGGAGTTTATATTATCGATTTGATTATCGGCGTGTTATCGTCTATTGTTGATAATGTGCCACTTGTGGCAGGCGCAATGGGAATGTATCCTATGGAGGCTGCTGATGCGGTTGGCTACGCTGCCAACTTTATGCAAGATGGCATCTTTTGGGAATTTTTAGCCTACACTGCCGGCACTGGTGGCAGCATGCTGATAATTGGCTCAGCCGCAGGTGTGGCCGCAATGGGATTGGAAAAAATCGATTTCATCTGGTATTTAAAACATGTCAGCCTACTTGCCTTTTTAGGCTACATAGCGGGGGCTGCAGTTTATATTCTGCAATTATCAATATTGTAAAATCACCGGGAATTTAATAGTAAACGGGGGCTCATCAAAAGTGACACCCCCTTTTTTTATTGAATCGGTTATTCTATTCGGTAATTATTCAGTTTGCTGGTTTTTACATCTTTATCATTTTGCCGATGAATAAAATCCCGTTGGTTTAGTTTCGCGAATTATGCAGATGAATGGCCGGTTCACATTAAATCCGATGGGGACTGCGATGTCGGATGGTGCAACTGTCGCAACCGCTTCAATAATAGTAATGGCAGCGGCTTCAGCTCCTTGTTCGTCAACACTGGCACGCTCGATTGGAATAATCGTTGAATCGGATAACCGATTTGCCGATTATTCGATTCAACGATTTATTTGCAAAATATTAATTTTCAACAATTACGATTTTTTCAATCAGGTCGCCGGCGCGTATGGAGTCAAGCACGTCAAGACCTTCAAACAGCTTGCCAAAGCAAGTGTGAACGCCATCAAGGTGTTGGGTGTTTTGACGATTGTGGCAAACAAAGAATTGTGAGCCGCCGGTGTCTTTGCCTGCATGTGCCATTGAAAGGACACCGCGGTCGTGATATTGCCGTCCGCCATTGGTTTCGCACTTAATGCTGTAGCCCGGACCACCAGTGCCAACGCGTGGGTCGCGTGGGTCGCGTGAGAATGGGCAGCCGCCTTGAATCACAAAATTTGGAATAACGCGATGAAAACGCAGCCCATCGTAAAAACCATCTTTTGCCAATTTTACAAAGTTATTAACAGTGTTTGGAACGTCGTCGGTGTATAGTTCAGCCTTCATGACGCCCTTTTCGGTGTGTATTTCTGCTATCTGTGCCATAAAATGTTGTGAATTATTATTTCTTGCGAAGATAATTAAAAAGAATAATTTTGAAAACCCAAAAATTCCATAGTGGTGTAGATATGGTAGGAGAGCATCATGAAGAAGTAAAAGCAGTATTAAGTGGAGAGGTAACATATGCAGGGGTGCAATCAGGTTACGGAAATTGTATAGAAATAAAACATGTTGTAGATGGGGAAACAATATATAGTTTCTATGCACACTTATCACAAATAGATGTAAGCGCCGGCGATATAGTAACACAAGGCCAAGTAATAGGACTAGAGGGAGGAGCATTAGACGATCCAAACCCAGGAACAAGTACAGGCCACCACTTGCACTTTGAAATAAGAAGTGAAAGTGGTTCAGGACATTCACTAAATC
>CALBPW010000129.1 GCA_937899145.1 uncultured Bacteroidota bacterium | reverse complement strand
ACTCTTTCCCTACACGACGCTCTTCCGATCTGCTACACAATTGTATCCGCCGCGTGTCAGTATTCTCAAATCAGGCAAGCAATCTTATAAAACTCGATATTACAGCCAATCAGCTTGTTGTTTCAGCACAAGATATTGACTTTTCAATATCGGCGCACGAAACCGTACCATGCCAATACGAAGGCGAAGATATGGCAATCGGTTTTAAATCAACCTTCTTGCTCGAGATACTCTCAAACATCGGTAGCGAGAGCGTTGTTGTCAACCTGTCAGACGGCACAAAAGCAGGCACCTTTGTGCCACTTGTTCCGGCCAGCGTCGATGAAGAAGTGCTGATGCTGCTTATGCCAATGATGCTAAATAGCTAATCATCGCAATAAAAATATTAAGAGGGAAAGCGGCTGCAGTTGCTTTCCCTTTTTAATAGAACAAAAATTATACCTTTGCAAAATCTATTCGTACACACTGATGGATTTAACGCTAAACAATAGTAATCAGGCCGATAGCGCGGCAGTTCAGCCGGTTGCAGCGCCGGCTATCAACACTACACAATTGCGCGCAATCGATTTTGGTGCAGTTGACGCTTTCCGCATCGACTCGAGCCGAATAGCCAAAAAGCCTGCCGCACCAATAATCAAGACTGTGCCGTATGTCCCTGAAAACGACACTGTTAATCATCCCACATACGATGTGTTGACGGGCGATTTTGTGATTTCGTATGACAATTCAATCGAGTCGCAGTTGCATATCAATCCAATTACACCAGCGGCCGATAATCAGAAAACCGGAATTGTTGCCGAACAACAAATAAAATCTGTTGTTGAAGTCCGGCAAAGTTTTGAAACTGAGGTTGATACTGTTGCTGAAACTGAGGCTGAACCCATCAGGCAACAAAATGTTTTGGTTGAAGCCGAAGCCTCGCGGCAAGCCGACACCAATATTGCAACACCTGCCGATACTACACTATTGGCAACCGGCACAGCCGCTGCTGACACTACAATTGCAGCCTCTAACAAAGTTGTTTCAAAAATATTTGAAGAGAAAGAGGGAAAGCCAATAACTCGAAAAATCAGCAATTTTTCAGTTGACCGCACTGTCTCCGATACCGATTGGATGATAGGAATCGTAATCGTTTCTTTCGTTCTGTTTATTTGGGTGCGAATGATTTACGGTAAATTCATAAAAATGGTGCTGCAAACAGCCGTAAGTGCCTATACGGCCCATCGCATCTACGACGAGGCAAATGCAGTACGCGGTCGTGGATTCTTTTTGCTCAATGTCATCTTCTACATCAATGCAAGTTTGTTTGCATGCCAAACACTCGATTTTTATAGCATCAAAGTACATGAATACAACGGATTTATGCACTTTGCGCTTAGCGTCGCATTCATAATCGGATACTTTACACTGCGCACAATTATCCTCAAAATACTCGATTTTATATTCGATACAAAAGCCTTTGGCGAGTACAATTTCACCATCTACATATATAATAAAGTGTATGGATTGGTAATGATGCCAGTTGTTGCGATAATTCCGTTTGTGCCGGGCTATGTGACTGAAAAATTAGTGTGGGCAGGATTGGCTCTGTATGCGCTAACTTACTTATTAACACTATTTAGAGGGTTGCAAATTTGTATTAAAAATAGAATTTCGATTTTTTATTTGTTTTTCTACCTTTGTGCCCTTGAAATTCTGCCTATAGCAGTAGTAGTTAAAATAGTGATTGACTATTGTTTATAGCGTATAGAAAGAAGTTTAATCAAAAAATTAAAGTCTTGAAAATCAAAAAAATTTTGGTTTCACAACCAAAGCCCACAACAGAAAAATCGCCATACTTCGATTTGGCTGAAAAGTACAATCTGAAAATCGATTTCAGACCATTCATTACAGTTAAACCAGTTGAGGCGAAGGATTTCCGCAAAGAAAGAATCAACATTCTTGACCACACTGCGGTTATTTTCACAAGTAAACATGCTATCGACCACTTGTTCAGGGTGTGCGAAGAGTTGCGCGTAACTCTGCCCGACACAATGAAGTATTTCTGCACCACCGAGTCAATTGCTCTTTATTTGCAGAAGTATATAACCTATCGCAAGCGTAAAATATTCTTTGGCAACGGAACATTTGCCGATTTGCTTGCCGTGATTGATAAGCATAAAGACAACAAATTTTTGTTGCCATCGTCGGATAAGTATAAACCAGAAGTTATCGACCAACTAAAAGCACATAATATCGACCATACGCTTGCCATCTTGTATCAGACAGTGGCAACTGATATGTCGGATATTGCCGACCAAAACTACGACATAATGTGCTTTTTTAGCCCGGAGGGTATCAAATCGCTAAAATCTAACTTCCCGAATTTTGAGCAGAACGATGTCAAAATTGCAGCCTTCGGCCCAACAACCGCCAAAGCCGTTGAAAGTGCCAATCTGCGATTGGATATTAAGGCCCCGCTGCCTGAAGCCCCATCAATGCCTGCCGCTCTCGAACTGTTTATTAAAGATATGAACAAGGCGTGTAAAAAGAATTAGTGTTTAATTTGTATATAGATAAAGGTCGGCCTTGGGTCGGCCTTTTTTATTTCAGATTGATGGAGGATGATGGTGTTTAATTTACTGAATATAAGGCGCTTATACTTATATGAATTTGGCGGGCAAAATATTTTGTCCGTCAAATTTGGAGCAATCTGATTTTGCAAAAAAACTTACTTTCCCTTTGTCGCCCCTGATAGTCCATCAACCGATACCGACGCATCGGCTTTTATGTGTTCGGCTTTGCCACGAATAGCGTTGCGCCAATCGGTTTGCGAGGTTTTAACTTTATCTTTTATAAAATCGGAATTGTTGTAGTTCATCAGAAAACCGTTGTAGAAATCCGGATTTTTTTGTGGCAGAACAAAAGGCTTGCTGAAATGCCCGTTTCCATCAAAATGAGCAAAATAGGGACGCGTGAAAGTCCCGTCGATTCGCTTGCTGCCAACTACAAGCCACCGCCCCGTACTCGACCATGCATGATTGCTTTCGGCAAAATCGCTATTTATCTCAGGCTTAGTAACTTGCATTGTGCGAAGATCGAGCAGACAAATGTCAGATTGTTTGTTTTGTATGCCAAAATATCCGCGGTCAACAACTGCGAAAGCAATGAAATTTCCACATGGCGATACTTTTGGAAAAGTGATGCTGCCGCCCACATCTTTTGCGCGGAGAATAGTGTCGGCATTGCCCCAAGTGTTTGTTTCGACATCGTAAGTTATCCGCATCAGATTGTACCAGTCGGGCATGTCGATAGCGGGCGGATATTTATCGCGTTTGGTTGTTGCGATGTAATAAAGCGTGCGGCCATCAGGTGCCCAAGCGGGTAGGTTTTCTAAGTTTTCAGTCGATAGTTGGGGACACGTGGTTAGCGTTTCCGTTTTCATATTTAGCAAAACGATGTCAGAATTTTTGTCGCTAACATAGATGCGGTCGTAGCCGGCTCCAAAAAATTGCTGATAGATAAAATTGGTTGACATTGCCAATAAATATCCGTTCGGATTCCATTGCGAATAGACGCCTGCCGACATTGAGATGTCGGTTTTGGTATCGAATTTTTGAAGTTTGCCATCGTAAAGAATTGTGGTGCCGCCGTTGTATTGGCGAGTGTGCAGCATCATTGTTTCGGGGCTGTTGGCGCTGAATGTGTGGCAGTTTATGCAAGCCTTGTCAACTGCCGGGCTTTCAATTATTGGTGTCTGCCCAAAATTTTCTAAGCAACGTTGATAAATTCCTAACTTCTCCCAAAAAACATAGCCTGTATTTATCAGCCGATAAGCAAGATACGAGTCTATGCTGTCGCTTGATACAGCTTGGGTGAAAGGTGCAAAAGCTGAATATTCGCCATTGCTGTTTTGTGCTATAATATTGTAAGTGAGTAAGTTGCTGCCTTTGAGCGCTTTGCGCCATTGACGCTCTTTCCAGATGAAATTTCCATCATTGCTTTTTT
>CALBPW010000128.1 GCA_937899145.1 uncultured Bacteroidota bacterium | reverse complement strand
ACGAGATAAGCTAGTGACTGGAGTTCAGACGTGTGCTCTTCCGATCTGATATTAAACTTGAGTTTAACCTCGAATATCGGTTCGACATCATAAAATCCTTCAAAGGCGCATGGTTTGTCGATGTCGGCAACATTTGGGCTTTAAAAAAAGACGAAAATCGTAATGGCGCCGAATTTAATATCGGCACATTCTATAAGCAATTTGCAATCGGAACGGGCTTGGGACTTAGGTTAGACCTGAATTTTGCCGTCATCAGATTAGACGGCGGCGTAAAAGTGAAAGACCCGGCGATTTCTGATGCCGAAAGTTGGACATTATTTCACAACAAATTTCGATTTAAAAGTATAACTTGGCAATTTGGTATCGGATACCCATTCTAAACCAATTATAAGTGAACGTTAAGCAAATTTTAAAGAGTTATTTTTCGATGTCGAAGGGAGAGCAACGCGGCTCTATTGCTTTGATATGCCTGATTTTTATTATAGCCGTTTTCCCCCGTGTCTTTACTATTGTTCAAGCAAAAATGATGAAACCCGATTTTGCAAAAATTGAAGAGCTTAACCAAAAAATATCTTTCGATGTGAACACACAAAACACTTTAATTACAGCAGATTCATTATTCATATTCGACCCCAATACAATTTCATACAACTCATTATTGCAGTTAGGTATTCCTTCAAAATTGGCCTCAAGCCTAATCAAATATCGCGATGCCGGCGGAAAATTCCGCACAAAAACTGATTTGCGACACCTTTACGGAATGACCGATTCTCTTTACAATCGGATAAATCCGTACATTCAGATTGCCGAAAAACATCAAGCTAAAACCAATAATAAAAAGAAGTATTATGCTGAAAACAAGAAAAATAATTATGCCGCTATCGATTCAATAAAACACTTCGCTGTTGAATTGAATACAGCCGATTCGTTGCAACTAATTGCTATGCAAGGAATAGGACCCGTAATGGCGCACCGCATATTGGCTTATCGTCGTTTGCTTGGAGGCTTTTATGCGGTTGAGCAATTGCGCGAGGTTCATAATTTTCCAGAGGACACATATAATAAATTATATACGCATTTTGTAGCCGACACTTCAAAAATCAAAAAAATCAACCTGAACAACTTCAAATATGCCGATCTGAAGCGGCACCCATATATATCAACAGGTCAATTAAATTCAATAACCAATTACAAAAAGGTAATGGGAAAATTCAAATCAACACACGATTTGCTAAAATATCATTTGGTAGATACAACCAACTACGAGCGAATTTTGCCATATCTTAAAGTTGAATAATTGTGACAGATAGATTTTATCATAAAATACACATATTTAAAAAAACATTGAAAATTATTTAAAAACAGATTTTGTAATTGCATATCAATTTCTAAATTTGCAGCCTTGTTTTAAGAATTTAAATAATAACAAATTATTATGATTGTAATACCAGTAAAAGAAGGCGAAAACATTGATAGAGCCTTAAAAAAATTCAAACGCAAATTTGAAAAAACAGGTGTAGTTAAAGAATTAAGAGCTCGCCAAGTTTTCACAAAACCTTCTGTTGTAAGGCGCAAAGAGATCATCAAAGCTGCTTACATTCAGCAATTGCAAGACGCTAACCAGGAAATATAATAGGCGTCTGCCGATATGCAAACATGTAACACATAGTATCATGTTTGATTTGCAGATTTTTTACAACTATTTAGCAAACGAAAGGAGGTATTCAGTTCATACTGTCCGCTCATACAAGAGCGATATGCAGCAGTTTATTACTTTTGGACAGAGTATCAATAAAGATTTTGATCCACTTACGGCCGACCACATGGTTATCCGTGAGTGGATTATTTTTTTAATGGACGGCGGCGACAAACCACGCTCCGTCAATCGCAAAATAACAGCACTAAAAACATTTTATCGCTTTTTATTGCGCGAAGGGTTGATTGAACAAATGCCAACCGAAAAAATAGCAAAACCCAAAACCGAAAAAAATCTGCCGTATTTTGTCGATAAAAGCCCGATGCAAGAACTGTTCGACTGCTTTGAATTTCCCGATACCTTCGAAGGACTTCGCGACCGCACAATTCTTCTTACATTCTATTGTACAGGTATGCGTTTGTCAGAATTAGTGCACCTTTCAATACCAAATATCGATTTCTACAACTCACAACTCAAAGTTTTGGGCAAGCGTAACAAAGAGCGAATAATACCATTTGGCATCGAATTAAGACATGCACTTCAAATTTATATTCAAGAACGCGACAAAATTTCAGCGGAACATAACATTTTATTTATAACTTCGAAGGGTGAACCAATATACGACAAACTTGTGTATCGGGTTGTAAATAAATATCTTGGCGAAGTAACAACATTAGAAAAGAAAAGTCCGCACGTAATTCGACATACATTTGCGACACACATGTTAAATAATGGAGCCGAAATTAGTGCGATAAAAGAACTGCTTGGCCATGCAAATTTAGCCGCAACACAAATATATACACACGTTACATTCGAGCGGTTACAAGAAATTTATAATCAAGCTCATCCACGAGCGTAAAAACATTAGGAGGAAATAATTATGAAAATCGATGTGCACTCATTACATTTTGACGCAAGCGAAAAACTATTAGAGTTCATCAACACCAAAATCTCGAAACTTGATCGCTTTCACGACGCAATAGTTGACGTTGATGTAACACTCAAACTCGAAAAATCTGACATTTCGGAGAACAAAATCGCTGAAATCAAGGTGCAAATTCCGGGGGATAATGTATTTTGCAGCAGGCAGGCAAAAACCTTCGAAGAGGCTGTAGATCTGTCAATTGACGCACTTAAAAAGCAACTTCAGAAAGCCAAAGAAAAACAAAGGGAAAACTAATTTTGAAAAAAAAACATAAAAAGGTTTTTATTTTCCAAAATATATCTACATTTGCACACCATTTCAGAAACAGAAATGCGAGGTTCTAAAAATGTATTGCCGATGTAGCTCAGTTGGCCAGAGCAGCTGATTTGTAATCAGCTGGTCGGGGG
>CALBPW010000127.1 GCA_937899145.1 uncultured Bacteroidota bacterium | reverse complement strand
CCGGTGTCCGCGTCGGAGGTCAGATGGCCCACGTCGGTGATGTTCATCACCCGGTTCACCCGGTAGCCGGCGTAGTTCAGATACTTTTCCAGCACATCCTCCATAATATAGGTGCGCAGGTTGCCGATGTGGGCAAAGTGGTACACCGTGGGGCCGCAGCTACTTTTACTCTCCATTCGTTATCGTTTTTAATTAGATTCACTAAAGTGTCGTTTTGTGGCTTTATAATGCTGATTTGCTGTATTTTAGTTGTGTCGATGCTGACGGCATATTGTTGAAATGAACGGTCGGTTTTGTGGTCGGAAAAAATTACAATTATGCCAATTATGATGAGTGTAATTAGCAGAATTACAATAATATAGTTGCGTTTATTCGACATAGCCTTCCTCCATTCGTTTAATGCGCAAATTGCGCTGTTGCTGAAGACGAATAATGCCGATTAGCACTACAATCAATATTGGCAGCAAAACATTTAGCCATTTTATAAAGGTGCGGGTTGAATCGTCTAATTGTTCAATCGGGCGCGATGTTATTCCATTGGTACGCAGGCTGATAAGTCCGGTGTCGTCTGATAAGTAATCAATTGAATTTACAAAAAGACTGATGTTGTCGGGCGATTGTTGCCGCGGTTGTCGTGGGTCGCCATTTTGTGCAAAACTGCCATCGCCAATCACTATCAAGTTGGCTATGCCGTTGGTTTCGAGCACTCCGCCAAGTGGGATTTCGGCAAGTGGAAAATCGCGCATAGCCCATTGCCGTTGTACATCGATGTCGGTAGGCACATTGAGAACAGCCGACCTGTCGGAGGTGAAAAGCAGTGGAGTGAAAACCGATGCCGTGTCGCCTACATACGCTACGGGGCTTGGAAACTGCAACTGCACTTGTTCAAGTCCATTTGTAATGGCGTGGCTGGCAAAATTTGTGACGAACGGAATGTATGGGAATTGCTGCTGCACGTTAACTCGATAGTAGCCTTGTTGTTGCTGAACATTGACTGTTGCGCAATAATTATCGATCGCTAATTTGCTGTCAACGCTGATGTTTTTCGATAAAAGCCATTGTTCAAGTCCTGTATTGTGTTCATATACAAATAGTTGTTCAAGGTTTGGACGAGTTCGGCGGATGCCCGCAAATACTTTTCCTCCATTTGCCATAAATTTATCAATAATGGCAAATTCGGCAGGTTTTATGGTGTCGATTGGTTCGATGATAACAAGAGTAGAAATGCTGTCGATTGAATTTGCATCGGTTTGTAAATCAATAGTTTTGATGTTGTACATAACCGACATTTCTGCCATCACTTGTTGCATTGCGTATGGCGATGGTTCGCCGTGTCCTTGCAGAAATCCGATAAATGGGCGTTTTTTAGTTGTCATTTTTCTGATTGCGGCCGAAAGTGTGTATTCGATGGGCATTCCGGGCTGCACAAATGGAATTATCTCGCGCTTGTTGCCACTCTCAACAACTGCGCCCAAAAATGCTTTTTGTTGCATTATTTGGTCGCGTTCGCGAACGTTTATCATTACGGGGTAAATTCCTGATTTTGAGGCTTCTTGCTCAAGTTCCTCATTTAGCGAAGGGTTGATAAATTCAAATTCGAATTGTCCGTGCGCTGCGTTGCGATATTCAATCAGCAAGTCTTTGAATTCTTGTTTCGAGCGTAACACTTCGGCTGGTAAATCTTCTGAAAAATAAGCAGTTACGGTTACGGTTTCGTCTAAATTGTTTAATATGTTTTTTGTAGCCTTGCTTAGTGTGTACCGGTTGTCGCTTGTAAAATCGAATCGGAAAAATATTTTTTCGGATATTAAATTAATAATCAGTATTATAGCTAAAACCGAAATTGTGTATAGTATTGTGTTTTTCTTTTTCATAATCAAGCAATTTTTGATTCAATCGATTTTTCGGCTAAAAAAATTCCCGCAAATGTGAGTGATGCAAAATAGATGATGTCTTTTGAATCGATTACGCCTCGCGCAATGCTTTCAAAATGTGTGTCCATGCTTAGTCCGATGGCCAATTGCCCTAAAATTCCGCCAAATTGATGCCCAACAATATTGAATATTATATGGAAGAAAATGCTTATCAGAAATGCGAGTAAAAAACTGATAATCTGATTGTTGGTTAGCGAACTCGCAAAAAGTCCAATTCCTACGTATGCGCTACTCATCAGTATAAGTCCGATGTAGCCACAGATAACAGCTCCGTGGTCGATGTTGCCAAGAGACGAAACTGAAATGTAGTAAGGCAGTGTAAGTGCTAATGCTATGATTATAAGTAATATGATAGCAAGGTATTTGCCTGTTACAATCTGCCAACATGTTATGGGTTTGGTCATCAGCATTTCAATTGTGCCAGTCCGTACTTCTTCAGCTATCGACTTCATTGTAAGGGCAGGAATGAGCAAAAAAAGTGTGATGTAGGCTATCGAAAAAAACACTTGCAGCGAGGCTTGTCCGTAGATGAAAATGTCGCTGCCATAGAGCCACGTAAAAATGCCACTGAAACCTAAAAAAAGTATTAGCAGAATGTAGGCCATCAGCGAGTCGAATTGCATGCGCAATTCTTGTAGTGCTATTGTCCAGATGAGTTTCATTTTTTTATTGTTGAATCGGATAATCGGTGAATTGTATGACTGATAGTGTATTTATCTGATAGTGTTATTTTGTTAGTTCGCGGAAAATGTCTTCAAGTTTGGTTTCGATTGGTGTTAACTCAGTAAGTGCCCACCCGTTTTCAACGCAGGTTTGGAAAATTGCCCGTCGGCTCGATTCTCCAACTTTGCTCTGAATTTCAAGTGAGTTTGGTTTGTCTTTAACAGTATCAACAAGTTCGATGGAGTCTATATTTTGTAAAATTTTTACTGCTTGATTGCGGTCGGCATCTTCAATAGTTACTTTTAAGCATTCGCAGCCCGATGTTGCTTTGCGTAGTTGGTCGGCAGTGCCATCGGCTACAATGTGGCCTTTGTTGATGATGAGAATGCGGTCGCATGTGGCTTCAACTTCAGCCAAAATGTGCGAGCTTAGAATGATGGTTTTTTCGTGTCCGATTTTGCGGATAAGTTCGCGAATCTCAATTATTTGGTTTGGGTCGAGGCCAGTGGTGGGCTCGTCAAGAATTAGCACTTGAGGGTCGTGAATTAGGGCTTGCGCAAGTCCGACGCGTTGCCGGTAGCCTTTCGATAACTCGCTGATGCGCTTGTGCTTTTCGCCTTCAAGTCCGCACACGTTCACCATCTCATATATGCGGTCGTTGATTTTGTCGGTGCGTAAGCGTTGAAGTTGTGCCATATATCGCAAGTAATCAACTACATGCATATCGTTGTAAAGCGGATTATGCTCGGGCAGGTAACCAATAAGTCGCTTTGTTTTATCAGACTCGCTTTCAACACTATAGCGACCAATTTTTATTTCGCCTTCGGTTAGTTTTATATAGCCTGCAATGGCTTTCATTGTGGTGGTTTTGCCCGCGCCGTTCGGACCTAAAAATCCAAGTATTTCGCCTGTTTTTACCTCAAACGACAAGTTGTCAACAGCCCGCTGCGAGCCGTATGTCTTTGTCAGATTTTTAATAATAATATCCAATTTCGCGTGAATTTATGAAGCGTACGGCTTCGTGTTTGCGCTTCAAATGTAGATAATGCGCTAAATGGATTGTGTTAATGGTGTGTTAAAGTTGAAGCTGAATACTATTAGCAGAATTATGTGAATTGCCAAAAGCGTGATGCAATGTAGCCAACCGCTAACAATGCCAAAACGACAACTGTAATTATCAGTGTTCCGCACCGCACCAAACGCGGCGGAATCTGCCCGATTAGTTTGCGTGTCCTTTCGCTGCGAAGTTCAATGTCCATAAAGGGTGAGATTTTAGAGGTGAAAGTTTAGATGTTTTTGTGTTTCTAATTTCCTAATTCAAGTTGGTTTTTTACCAAGTTGTAGTATGCGCCGCGTTTGGCTGTCAATTCAGAATGAGTGCCTGTTTCCAACACTTTGCCGCCGCCCAGCACAATTATCTGGCCGGCATTACGGACGGTGCTTAAGCGGTGCGCCACCACAACCGTTGTGCGGCCTTTGTAGAACCCTGCAAGGTTCTCGACAATAGCCCGCTCGTTTTCAGCGTCAAGCGCATTGGTAGCCTCGTCAAGAAACAGAAACCGCGGATTCTTGTAAACGGCACGGGCAATCAGAATCCGTTGCCGCTGTCCTTGGCTCAAGCCCATGCCGTCGCGGCCGATGATGGTGTTGAACTTGAGCGGAAGGCTCATAATAAAGTCGAAAATGTTGTCAATTATTGTATCATCAAAAACTAAATTGCCTATGGATTCATTTGCGTTCGACAAATTAGAATCGTATTGATGTTTGTGCTTCAGATAGTTGCGAACAATTGTTTTGTGTTTTTCCAATGACGCATCACCAAAAAAATGAATCAGATTTGCACTGATTTTAGCATAGAGAAACTCGTAATTTCCTGCTAAATCATCAATTCTTCCTAAATAGCTCATCAATATTATGATAAATTAATGATGAAGATATGTTCGCTTCTGGTTCAAGTTTCAATGAGACTTCATACGTGTTCTCCGACAGTTTTTGTTTCTTGTTGGTTCTGTCAAACTTCATATTAATATTGCCATCTGACAAGACGTATCCATTTTTATATTTCTGATATTCAACTTCTATCTGGCATTTTTTTAAATTTGAAAAGACGAGACCTTTTCCCTTGCTTGTAGCTGCAATCCACTTGTCTATTTTCCCCAATTCATAGCACATATACACAATGGCATAATCATTTTTATTGATAAACATATATCCGTTTACATTACTATATTTTCCGTTTCGGCTAAATGTGATTTTGTGAACATCATACCCTTTAAAAATAACACTGCCACCATAGCTGAACTCAAATTTTTTGTTCAATCGTACAGGAGAATGTCTGCGTATCGGAATAATGCTATAAAAACCACTTGGGGAGATTTCATTGCCGTAATCGAAAAAAACGTCGTCTATGTAATCTTTTGTAACTGAGGATATTGCGCCCATATAACCTTTTTCGCTTTTTGACATGACAATTTTCCCATCAAAATCTGCAATCTTATGCTGTGGAGAATCAAAAAATGAAAATTTCGTATGAAACCCGACCTTATCGCCTCGAAAAGAATTATAATTAGAATCAATTTTGTTAATGGCTTTTTGCAAAATATCTCTTGCGTTTGGAACGGAAACTATCACTTCGGATATTTCAAAAATTTTAGGGACAAGATGTATTTTTATTGTTAAACTATTTGAATCAGAAAAATTTATAGTTGTAGGAATATATCCGATATGAGAGATGTTTACTATGCCTAAATCTCTATTTATTGTACATTTTCCCTCACTATCCGATACGGAAACAACCTTCATTTTTGAATCATACAGATAAACATTCTCAATGGGTTGATTTGCCGATGAATCAATTATTTGTACAGAAATATCTTGTGCGGTAGCGTTTTGGATAAATCCAATTATAATTATAAAAACGAAGTGAAGCGAA
>CALBPW010000126.1 GCA_937899145.1 uncultured Bacteroidota bacterium | reverse complement strand
GCAATTTTCGGCTTGCAATAGCGTCGTTGTTTATTTCAAATTTCAGTTTTTCGTCGCGAATTAGGAAATTGATGCACGAGCCATTCTTAAGCGCTCCTTGACGCTCTGTAAGAATAAGCGACGATGACGAACCTAATTTTTCAAGTACGCTTGTCATATTTGAAGCACTGCTTGTGCTCGACGATAAAAACAAAATGTGGCATTTGGTAACCTCGTCAATCGATTTTAGCTTTTTAACTACAATGTCCTGATTACCAACTTTTTTACCGGCAACAGTTGTTGATAATTGCGTAAACAACTCGTTGTGGTTTACTACGCAAATAACAAAATCACCCGTTTTTTCTGATGCCGGCCATTCAATCTGCTTTGTAAAATTGTAGATGAATAGGGCCTTATATTTAGCGTCTTGAGCAAATGCAGTATTCAGCCCAATGCTAACGATTGCAATAAATATTGATATTAATCTTTTCATAAAATTTCGATTCAAAAACCCCTAAATATTTTGTGTTAAAGATACTGATTTAATTATGATAAAAAAATGCTTTCTCCCAATTTTTTTTATAGCATTTATTTTTTTCGGCAAAAGAGTAATTTTTTTCTTTAAAACGAAAGAATTTTACCATAAATTTTGTCATTTTCCAATCGCTTTTTCCAATTATTTTATATGAAAACCGGCAAATGACACTATTTTTGGCGGCAAATTAAAAAACTATGAAACTCAATTTTTCAAAATATAGTGGCAATATTGTATGGGTTATTGTCGCTGCTTTTATTGTAATTCTACCCTTCATTTGGGCCGATAAGGCAATTTTAGATGCGTCGCAATTATCGCGATTGTTGGGGCTTGCTATTTTTTTGCCTGTTTTGGCAATCATTATTTTGATATTGATAAAAAACGGTTTCCGATTTCAGTTTTCGCGTGCCGAAAAGGTAATATTTGGCGGGCTTTTGGTCTTTATGCTGATGCACTTTGTCAGCTCGATAAATGCAATAAATTATCACGAAGTGGTATTTCGCACAGCCAAAGAATTTTTATTTATACTTTGGTTTTTCTTTGTATATCAGTTGCTTATAGCAAAACAAAATGGCGCTGGCGTTTTAGTCAAATCGATAGTGCTGATGGGCTGTGTTTTTATGGGAATTGCCGCCTGTCAGCTCGCATCGTCCGATTTTACTGCTTTTGAATCTGCTAATCGGAACCTTACGTACTATCTAAATCAGGTGATGCAAAATGTTTATTCAACTTGCTCAAACAAGAACCTTTTTGCATCAATATTGTTTCTGATTTTCCCATTATCAGTTTATTGCATTTACTTATCCGTAAAAGAAAAAGGTTGGCTGTCAAAAGTTTGGTTGGCAATATCGGTAATAGCCGTTTTGGGCGAAGTCATTTTCTTCACTTTGCTTCTAACTCGTGCCGTTATGGGTGCTCTTGCAATAGCAATGTTTTTGACAATGATTCTGCTATACATATATATATTGGTAATACGTCCACGCAAGAGAGGTGTGCCAACATCTAAAAAACTAAAACTGACAATGATAATTGCGCCCGCAGTAATTGTTTTGGCGTCAATAGTTTTTGTCGGATTTACTGAGACTAAGGTTGAACAGATGGTAACAGAACGTATAATGCTGACTTTCAGTCCTGAAGAATACGGATATAGGAGTAACGAAACAGGAACAACAGCAATTTCGATGCGTACGCTGATTTGGCAAAAAACCATCGAAATGATAAAAGAGCATCCCTTGCTTGGCTCTGGTCCGGGGCAATGGCAGATTCTAATTCCAAAATATGGTGTTGACGAATTTAACGAAGCATTGCGCGAAGGGTCGCTTACCTATCAACGGCCGCACAACGATTTCCTATGGTATGCAGCCGAAGTCGGCATTTTAGGGTTAATCGGCTATTTGATATTTTTTATTGGTATATTGTTTATCGGTGTCCGCAATATTTTCAAAACCGATAATTCAAAATCCGCAATATTTAACATTATTGCAATTTCCGCCTTAGTCGGAATGGCCTTTATAATGAATGTTGACTATCCGCATGAGCGTATCGAGCATAATGTTGTCTATTTATCAATATTAGCATTGGTGCTTGCCAATTTCAAAATAGAAAACCGGAATTTTGCGGAAGAAGAAAATACTGAAATTGGAACAAAAAAATCTACTATCCCAACTATTGCTATAATGTCTATTTGTTTAATAATAAGCGCAATAGGATTACAACAATCATACACTTATTATCAAGGTGAGCATAATGCGCGACGCGTGCTTCAAGCGCATTACGGGCATAATTGGAAACTTGTGATGCAACTTACACGCAACGTCAGAACCCAAGCTTACACACTCAATAATTACACCGTGCCAATGCCGTACTACAGAGGCTTTGCTGAATCGATGATGAACAAAAACGACCTTGCTGTTATTGATTTTGAACGTGCATTGGAGTTAAATCCGTATCACATTTTAACAATAAATGCGCTTGGAACTTCGTATAATATGCAATCGGAAAATGATAAGTCTATTGAGCTGTATAGCAGAACTTTAGAAATATCACCACGTAATGTTTATGCGCTTGTTGGCATTGCTGTTCAATATCTGTTTAAAAAAGATTTTGACAATGCAATTAACTACATACGCAACGTTGACCCTGACACTAAGGATAAACCAGAAAACTATCAGAAAATATGTTTGTCAATTTGTCGGCATTCAGCATTGAAATACAAAGATTTATGCAATGAGGCTAAATTGGCAGAGTGGATTAATGATGAAAATAGGATAATGGCATCGCTTGCAAAATTCCAAAAAATGAGGCACTTGTCGTGGGGCGAATTTTTGCAACTTGAATTGGGAAAATAGTTATTGAAAAAATAGGTGTTCAATCAGGATTTTCAGTCCGATAAGTATCAAAATAACACCACCAAGTAACTCAAAATTGAACTTGCAAAGGGGGTTAAATTTGTTGCCAAGATAAAATCCGATTATCGTCAATGTAAATGACACTAATGCGATAATCACCGATGGAACAATTAAATGACCGTTGGTTAAGCCAAAGTTTACCCCAACAACAAGCGCATCAATGCTTGTAGCAATAGCCAAACTAAGCAATGTGCGGTGGTTTGTGATGTCAATATCTTTTTCAGCTTTTTCTGAAATTGACTCGCGAATCATATTTATACCAATGATTGCCAATAAGACAAATGCCAACCAATGGTCAAAGGCAGAAACAATTTGCGCAAAGCCAACACCGGCAAACCAACCAAAAATGGGCATCAATCCTTGAAAACCGCCAAAATAGATTGCCATAATCAGTGCAACTCGGAATTTTGGTTTTGTAACCATCAATCCAGATGTTACCGATACGGCAAAACAATCCATTGCAAGGGCTATGGCAATGACAATAGTATTGAAAAGATTCATAACTAATTTTTAGCGGTGCAAATATATAAGAAATCAAATTGTTATACATTTGCACCGCTTTTGGCAAATGAAAAAAATGCCAATTAACGGGTAATCATTTATATAGAATTAAAAATTTATGCGATTCAATTCAGAAAACAACAAAAGAGGACGTGATGAGCGTCAGAATTATTCAAAGTCAAATGGTTCACGCACAAAACGTTACAATGACTCAAAACCACAGTCGCGAGGACAGCGGAAATTTGACAGCGATGATGAAATGGAACATCGTCAACGTCCGCAAAAATCGCATGACTATAGCAATCGTCAGGCACAAAAATACAACCGCTTTGACCATGATGACGATTTTGAACCAAAGTACAAAAAACAGCGCAGTTTTGGAAACAAACCATTCAAACACGATTTTAACAATAAAAGCAAAAACACCGATTCGCAATTTGGTGAAGACAAGGGCATCCGCCTTAACAGATACATAGCTAATGCAGGAGTTTGTAGTCGTCGCGATGCTGAACAATATATTCTTGCCGGAGTGATAACAATAAACGGAAAAGTGGTTACCGAATTGGCTACAAAAGTGCATTATGGAGATGTTGTGAAATTTAACAACGCACCGCTTATGCCCGAGAAAAAGACCTACATATTGCTCAATAAGCCAAAAGATTATGTTACCACAACCGATGATCCGCACGCCGAAAAGACAGTTATGGATTTGATAGGCGATGCAGCTAAAAGCAGGGTTTATCCTGTTGGCCGGCTCGACCGCTCAACAACAGGTTTGCTATTGCTTACCAATGACGGCGATTTGGCAGAACATCTTTGCCATCCGCGATACAACAAACAAAAAATCTACCAAGTTTCTTTGGACAAGAAAGTCGCGATGGAGGATATTGAAAAATTGCTTAACGGGGTTGAACTCGAAGACGGTCCGGCGAATGCCGACGAAGTTGAGTATTGCAATCCTGACGATCAAGCCGAAGTCGGCGTCGTTATCCATTCGGGACGAAATCGTATTGTGCGCCGTATGTTTGAATCGCTTGGATATAAAGTCAAAAAACTTGACCGTGTATATTATGCTGGTCTTACTAAAAAAAATCTGCCTCGCGGAAAATGGCGTTTTTTGACTGAAAAAGAAGTGGTTATGCTAAAGCGGGGGACGTATAACTGAACAATACGTTAAAGTTTTTTTTGCGGAATATGTAAGATTACGTCTCTAAATAGGAGCGTGCGGCGTGGTTTTAAGTAGATCGGAAGAGCGTCGTG
>CALBPW010000125.1 GCA_937899145.1 uncultured Bacteroidota bacterium | reverse complement strand
CAAAGGATCGGAAAACACCCACAGGGGAGGGATAGCCGGTGGCATAACCAACGGAGATCCGCTGTGCTTCAGGGTGGCGTTCAAGCCCACGGCCAGCATCGCCAAAGCCGGCGTCCCCGGCCGTCACGACGCCTGCTTCGCCCTCCGCACCCCCGTCATCGTGGAAGCCATGGCCGCCATCGTCCTGGCCAACCTGGTCTGACCGGCCGTGTTATTGGTTTGGCGTTTTGTTCCATTATATCGCGCAAATCAACGCAAAGTGGAGCGCCAAAGTGTGCTGATAGTTTTTTTGCGCAAAGCAAAGGAAAAATGTAGCAAATAGTGCACAAAACAACATCAAAGTTTTGATTGCCAATTGCTTTCAAAGCATTATGGTACAATTGCCGGTCGCCTAACGAGAATAGATAATCGCCTATTTTGTGTAGTGTATTATCCGTTCCATTGTACGACAATATTTTATATCGTAAAAGTTTAAGATTTTCACGTTCGATAGGAATAGTACATAAGTTGGATATTGGATTTGTTGTAACAATTGTAATGTGGTATTTGTCAGACAAATACTTGCACAAATTGCCAATTCGCGGAGCAAAATCGGGAGGAAACGCATCGCAAACTATTAAGATGTTTTGGCGCATATCAAATGTTTCTTTCTAATTTGTTTATTATTTTGATATATAGCGATTTATGGTAGTTGTCTTCAGTAAAGATTGAATTATGCCACAATAAGACAACTTCGCCATTGTATTTTTTTATTTCGTTCAGCAAATCCTTTATTTGTTCAAATGCTTCATTTTCAGATAAATTCATATAGTTTGAATTGCTAAATGTGCAATCCATTGCCGACAATGGGTGCAAAAGTAATTTTCCAACTTCAAATGTTTTGGGATTAATCCAATGTACAGGTCGTGCCGTTCCTAAGCGAAAACCAGCAACATCAGCGTATCCAAGTGAAAAATCATCGGTTATTCCACTTTGCTCAAGGTGTTGATAATCATCAGGCTGTAATGCTCTTAAGAAATGCCATCTGTTGAATGTGATTTCGAAATTTAAACTTTGCTCTAATTTCTGCTTTTCTTTAGCAATGTACGCTAAATTGCTACCTGAAAAGTAACTTGTGTGCAATCCAAATTTGCAGTTGTTCTTTTGTAGTAAGTTTTTGATTTTTGTGAAATCTTTTCCTTTTAAGTTGTAGTTAGGATAGTCAGAAGCATCTTGTTTGATGACTGATTTAACAAAATATATCAGTTTTGCGTTTTCAATTTTCCTATCTTGCTCTAAAATCCAAGGATATGTGAAATCCGGGTCGTTCTCCAATTTAGTTGTTGATTTCAAAACTTTACATAATTTCGAAGGTGAAAATAAATTTCGCTTGATTCCACCCAAAAATCCACGCAAACTGCGGTAATGTGTCAGAAAATCGATGTCGTGTGTTAGGTATATATTTTTGATTTCGCTTTTTGTTGGTTTTATATCGCATCCTGCAGCCGATAGGTATTTTAACAATAAATTACTATACTCGTCAACAATCGGACGCTTTATAAAGCCTGCCATGTATGGTAGCGATTGTTTACCAATGTAACGCCCATGCTCATCTCTATTATCATTTGGATGTATAAATTCTTCGTATCGGGTTATTAGAAAATAGGTGCTTGCAATTATATCAGCATTAACAATAATTGTATTATTTAATCGCTCGGTTTTAGCGTCTCCGTATAATATTGGAGTGCCATCCAATTGTTTTAGCGGTAAGGTGGGCAGTGATTTGTTTTGCCCATAAATTTCTTTGTTAAAAAAGGCTGAAGGGATGATGACAACTTTATACTTCGAAAATTCCTGAACATCGCTTGTATAGCCAATTGTGCCAACCAAATCACGATTGTCGTGCAGCAAAAATTCAATTATATATTTAATGGCATCGTTCATTATTGCAAAAATAAAAGTTGATTGGATACTTTACAATTTGCTTGCAACTATTTTAAAATATGCATGGATTAAAACTTAAAAGCAATAAATTTGGGACATAAAAAAACTCAATGGGTCCGGCGAAATAAATAATATCTCTTTATTTGTGTAACAATTTGGAAACCAACACTTTATGAAACGCGCAATTATTATCATTCATGTAGTTTTAACCACTATTTTGGCCATTGCGACAGTTTTTGAAGCCATATATGGCACCGCTTCAGCGCAAAATTTTATTTATGGTGCAATTTGGTTTTTTGTTTTGTGGGCTGTGCTTGGTGTGCTTGGTGCTATTTATATTTTTAAGCGAAAAATATGGCGAAAACCAGCGGCTTTACTTCTTCATGCAGCTTTTTTGGTAATGCTTTTTGGCGCTGCAATTACTTGGCTTTCAGCCGATAAAGGTGTAATTCATCTGCGGCAAGATACCGAAATGGCTACCTATTTTAGCACAACCGATAATCTGCCAAAGCAATTGCCATTCGCTTTGAAACTCAATAAGTTCGACATCGTTTATTACCCCGCAACTCATTCGCCCGCAAACTATTCAAGTTACGTGTCCGTGCTTGAAGGCACACAAAAAACCGAACATTGCATATCGATGAATAAAATTCTTTCGCATCGTGGCTATCGCTTTTACCAAGCCTCGTTCGACGAAGATGAGCAAGGTACTGTTTTGAGCGTCAATCACGACCCGTGGGGCATTGCGGTAACATACACTGGTTACATTTTGATGGCTCTTGCAATGTTGCTAACTCTTGTGTCAAAAAAATGCGGCTTTCGCAAGTTGCTGCGCAATCCTATTCTGCAAAAAGGATTTTTGTGCTTGTTACTTATTCCGCCAACACAAATTAAGGCCGAAAATCCGCAGAAAATCAAGCCAATATGGCCTAAAATATATGCCGATTCAGCAGCTTCGGTTCAGGTTGTTTATCACGATAGAGTAGTGCCTTTCAACACTTTAGCACGCGATTTTACCGCCAAACTTTATGGAAAACCTGCCTACAAAGGATTGACAGCCGAGCAAGTTGTCGGCAGTTGGTTGCTTTTTCCCGATGTTTGGAAAAACGAACCAATGATTCAAATTAAAAGTGATGAGTTGCGTAACTATTTGGGTGTCAGTGGCAAATTTGCGCGTTACACCGATTTCTTCGACGAACAAGGCGAGTATCGTCTGCGTCAACTTTGGCAACGATTTAAAGCGGAGGCGGGTAGAGGCGGACAACCTTCGGCTTTGCAAAAGGCTGTAACCCAAGCCGATGAAAAAGTCGCGCTGATAACAATGTTGCAACAACACGAACTTATAAAACCTTTGCCAACTGATTCTAATGTAAAACCATTGTCTGACGCCAAAATAAAAGCCGAATTATTGTACAACAGAACACCATTTAGCAAGATACTTTTTATGGCAAATCTTACTATCGGATTTTTAGCACTTATATGGTTGATTGTTAGTGTGATAAAGCAAAAACAAGTACAAACAAACGGAAAACGACGCTTTTTGTTCGTGCTTAATATTTTGCTTTGTATATCGTTCATTTTCCATACGTCAGGCATGATTTTGCGTGGCTATATAAGCGGTCGTATTCCTCTGAGCAATGGTAGCGAAACTATGCTTTTTGTCGCTTGGTGTATATTGCTCATTTCGTGGTTGCTACGCCGTAAATATAGTTTTGTGGTTCCATTCGGATTTTTGCTTTCTGGCTTTGCGTTATTGGTTGCCTGGCTTGGACAGAAAAATCCGCAAATAACTCCACTAATGCCTGTTTTGCTATCGCCATGGCTTAGCATTCACGTGTCGCTGATAATGATGTCGTATGCGCTTTTCGGTTTTACAACACTTAACGGCATTTTTGCTGTTTTGCTACATCTTAGCAATCCGGCTAATCATGCTGAATCGATTGAAAAACTGACAGTCATGAGTAAAATCATGCTTTATCCCGCTGTCTTTTTCCTTGGCATCGGCATTTTTATTGGTGCTGTTTGGGCAAATGTGTCGTGGGGAAGTTATTGGTCGTGGGATCCGAAAGAAGTGTGGGCATTAATCACTTTTTTGGTATATGCTGCGGCTTTCCATACCGAATCGGTTGGCAAGTTCAACAAACCGGTTTTCTTCCATATTTACATCGTTTTAGCCTTTCTAACAGTACTGATGACTTACTTTGGCGTCAACAACCTACTTGGCGGAATGCACTCGTATAAGTAGTTGAGAAGGTTGGGATGAGAGAGTTTAGAAAAGTTCAGTGAGTTTTGAAAAAGACAATTCACCGATTCACCATCTTGACAGCTATAGTCTGAAGTTTGTAGTCTATTTATACTTCAGTAGCAGTTTTCGGTCTTTAATTTTTTCTTGACCGTAGTAAATATCTTTGTTTACGTGTCGGATTGATTCGATAGTGTAGATTGCCGATGGATCTTGTTCATTTACAATGCTTACTACATTATTTGCCATTTTGCGTGTTGTTATTACATACAAAATGCCAACAGGTCCATTTTTATCTTCGGCATTTGTGGTGGTAACACCAAATCCATTTTCGCGCAAACTTTCGGTTAGTGCGGTGTAGTTGTTGGCCGTAATTATGCGTATCAGTTCATGCCCAAGCGCCATTTTTTCTTCTATAATCATTCCTACAAGATTGCCAGTTCCAAAACCTGCGGCATAACCAATATAACATGCCCAATTATCAATGTTTTGAATAATATTGCTTATGGCGACAATCCATATCAATGTTTCGAAAAAACCAGTTAGCGGCGCAAGTTTTTTGTAGCCTTTTGCCACCAAAATTATGCGCACTGTGCCAATGCTAACGTCGGTTACACGGGCGCAAAAAATCAAAAATGGTAGAATGATATATGAATAATAGTCGAACATTGTGCTAAATCACTTTGATGCATCGCCAATTAGTGCTATGGGAAAAGTAACCAGTCGCGATAGATGCTCACCGTATGCTTTTCCATCAAAATCTTCGGGCGTAAAATGCCAATTTACAGATATTTGACCACCATTTGCTTTTATTTTCTCAAGCGTTACCACTAATTTGGCAAGTTGCTTGATTGATGCCGAATTGATGTATTCGAAATTGATTTCAATCTCTGTTTCAGGGTTTGGATTTTGTGCATATTCATCAAACCAATTTATAATTGGCAGATATACGTTAATTGCATTTTCGGGTAGCGAACGACCTGATAATGTGAATATTCCCTTGTTTTGGTCAAGGTAAACATCCGGACTGCTTTCGGTTCCGCTTATTTTATAAATTTCCATTTTTTCAAATAGTTGCCTGTATAAATATCGCCGACAATTTATCGTCGTATTTCGATGTTATACATTCAATTTTATTGTGTGTCCTTAATCTGATTTCGGTCAATCCTAAGCCTTTTATATCCCGTGTATCGTTTATCGATTCGCTTAAATTTTTGTCGTACAATTCATTAAGTTCTTTGTCTGTCATTGCGTTTACTTTCACAATATTGTCGAGCACTGACGGAACTTTCTCATTTTCAATGTAGTTGACTGAATTGAATTTGTATGTCTTGTTGTCATGGCTAATAAAGAATACGGCTTTGGTTGAGCGCCCGTCGTGTTTATATCCGTGTTTAACAGTATTTTGCAACATTTCAATTATTACGTAAATCAAGTTTTTCTTGATTTTTAAATCGACATTGCAAAAATGCTCTTCCATTATCGACATTATGTGCAGCAAACTGTCTTGTGTGTGTATACCATTGAATATCAGTGTGATATTTTGCTCGTTAATGGTTTTATGAATTGCTTTTATGGCATCCATCGAGTGCTGTGAGGTTTCAATTTTAGCTGAGTCTGTTATAAGAACGGTGGTGCCCATATAAAAATATGAGTAGCGCTCGCTAATATCAGAGAAATCGAAATCAAGTTTGTTGCCCGATTTGCGGGCCATCTCAATCAAACCTAAGCCTGCACCGCCTTTGTTCGATATAATATTGTCGTTGAGTACCTCTTTGTAAAAAACTTTTAGCGCATCGGCGTCAAGGCTGTTTATTTTATCGAGTTGACGGGTTAATATCGGAATGCTCTCTTTCAAAATGGGATTCCCTGTGGTTATGTAGTACTTGTCGCCTTGATTCTGAATAATAAATATGCTCGATTGGCTTGGTGTGTCTTTCTCAGCATCAATCTCTTGATGCCGGGTAACATTTTGCAAACCTTCAACTAATATGGTGAATATGCGCTTTTTGATTTTTGAATCTTCGTCGGCACTATTTAGCGATGCTTCAGTTAGTAACAATATATTATCGGTTATGCTTTGTATGATATGTATGTTTACGATGAAGAATTTAAAACTTATGGCTACTTAACTAAGGATGGCACGGTTTTGAGCATGGTCGGTAGTAGATTAGGTAAGATTGATAAAGGATTTTTAATCAATCGTCAACGCGAGATTGTGGCGCGAGGTAATCGTGATTATATTGTGAGAAACAACTCTCATGACGCTATTGGCGAGCTTCAACTTGACGGGACGGTAATAAGTTTTTCGGGTGAGAATGTCGGTTATTTGTCGGATGCCGGAGTAATTCGCAATGCTGATGGCGAGGAAATAGCTTTTGCTCGTCCGTTGCAATATTATGTGGTAACCGAAGATTCCGGACAATCCTCTCAGGACTGGTTAGATCGTAAACGAGTTAAAATCAATGATGCCGAAAGAGAAGGTTATGATGAAGACGAAGAATACGAAGAAGATGAAAAATATGAAAAAGACCAAAAATCTTCCGGCGGATATCGCAAACCGAACAGTGGTAGTAGAGTTGTTGGAATTGCTTTAAGTCCGGATGGAGATATCCTTGGCAATATTTATGATGATGACACCGTAAAAAATGACAACGGAGAGTCAATCGGATTCCGCACACCGGATGGAATGATTGTGGATATGAATTATAATCCGATAGGTATTGAAGAAGTAAAACATGTTTCGGCTGAAAATATGTTTATTCCGTCAAATGCTTTTGGTAAGGGTAATGCCTATGGTATCGGTGAGGAACCTAATAACTTAGGTCCGGGTGGAGGCTATGGTCAGGGTGAACGCTATGACCCACTGCGAGCTCAGGCATTGATGGCGGCGCAAAACAATAGGCGTAATTCTCTCGGAAT
>CALBPW010000124.1 GCA_937899145.1 uncultured Bacteroidota bacterium | reverse complement strand
TGGCACGCATTCATTTAAATCGCAAATAATATTGTTAAATAATTGGTTTATGGTTTAAAACGACAGTTTGACTCCAAACACCACGTTGCGCGAGGTGGGGTACACACCATCATCGGTTCCGCTTGCTACTTCAGGGTCATAACCTTTATATGATGTGATTGTAAGCAAATTACTGCCCGTAACATATAGTCGGACGCCTGCATTCCACTCTTCAGGCAATTTTATTTTATACCCTATAGTAACATCACGAAGTTTCAGATAACCGGCATTTTGCACATATCGGCTATCGATGTAAGAGAATGGGCGTGCATTGCTTGCCAATGGCAGGCTGCTGCCTCCATTTTCAGCCGTCCATGAGTTTTTTACGGTTGAAAGCACGTTGTACGAATCGCCTGTGAGTTCGAGCCGGCGGCCAAGTGCGTTATAAACTTTGTTTCCGTGGCTGCCTGCAAACGAAATCGAAAAATCTATCTTGCGATAAGTTATCTGTGTCGAAAATCCATATACAAGATTTGGCTGAATACTGCCAAGTATCTGGCGGTCTTTGCCATCAATGCGTCCGTTCCCATCATTATCTGCGAATTTCAAATCGCCCGGTTTGGGTGTCATTCCGTTTGTTGTTGGCAGTTTGCTGACATCTTCATCGTTTTGAACAATGCCGGCAAACTTTAAGCCATAGAATGAGCCAAGCGCTTCGCCTTTGCGCAAAATCTGTTGATTATCAGAGCCTTGAATGATATTGTCGGTTGTTCCCATGTCGGTTATGGTATTGTTGTTGTGCGCTATGTTTGCCGATGCCGTCCACAACAGCTCCTTGTTTTGATAAATGATGCCGTTTACCGACAGTTCAATACCCTTATTAACCACATTGCCAACATTCTGCAATTGCGATGTAACACCACTTGAAAATCCCATTGGCACAACGAGCAGCAGATCGCTTGTCTTTTTGTAATAAATATCGAAGATTATGCCCAAGCGCTCGTTGAAAAGCCCCAAGTCGATACCGGCGTTGTAGCTTGCTGTTGTTTCCCATTTCAGATTGTCGTTAGCTGTATTTTGTTTGGCATAGCTGCTTGAACCACCGTACGAACCTGTGGAATAAGATGTTGAGAAAGCGTAATCGCTAATCTCTTGATTTCCAACCAATCCGCCTGTCAGTCTGAGTTTCAGATAATCGATATTAGGCACGCCGAGCATAAAATCCTCATTATCAATATTCCACGAAAAACCTACCGATGGAAAATATCCCCACCTGTGATTATGGGCAAAACGGCTACTATTATCGGCGCGGAATGTTGCTGTCAGATTGTAGCGATTGAGCAATGTATAGTTGGCGCGTGCAATGAGCGAGTTCAGTTCCGACTCGCTGATGCCTGTTTTGGGTGTATAAATGTTTGCCCCATCGCCCAAATTATACTGCTTTAGGGTTTCGTTAGTGTAGTGGTTGGTGCGTGTCGCACTATATGTCGATGTCGATGTTTGGCGAGTGTAGCCGGCTAACAAGTCGAGCGAGTGAATGCCAAGAAATTCTTTTTGCCACGCCGCAGTGTACTCTTGTTGCCACACGTCGGTTTGGCGGTTGCCTGTTCCGCCAATGCCTTCGGTGGCCAAGCCAAGCGAGGTGTAAGCTCCTGAAAAATAGTTTTGTGTCAGTTTTTCGCTGTTCAGCCCAACTGATGCTTTCAGCGTCAAGACACCAATCTTGTAACTTGCCCAAACATTTGAAAGCAAGTAGTTATTGATGTTTTCGGCAACGCTCTCTTTCAAGTCATATACAGGGTTTGAAGAGTGATTGCCGATGGCAAAATAGGCATACTCATACGGATTGCTGAAATTGTAACTTCCGTCGGTATTATACACGCTAACCACAGGTGGCATAAGCAATGCGTAAACAAAGCTATTGGTTATGCCTGCCGAAAAAGGCGATGAGTTGAAAACTTGCTCCTCGGTTGTGGTCATTCCCTTTTGTTTCAGCCTTCCGTATGTCGAATTGATGCCGAATTGCAGATTTTTGCGAGCTTCCCATTCAATGTTTATATGGAAGTTATATCGCTGAAAACCAGAGTTTAACACTATTCCGTCCTGGTCGGTGTAGTTGGCTGAAAAGGCATATCGCCCTTTTTCGGTACCGCCATTGGCACTAAGTTCGTGTACCTGTTGTACGGCTGTACGCAGCACAGCATCTTGCCAATCGGTCCCTTTGCCTAAGTTGGCTATCTGTTCGTCGGTATATCCGCCTTTGTTTCCGAAATATCTCTTCTGAAACGATGCCCATTCCGATGCGTCAAGTAAATCTAACTTTTTGCTTATCTTGCTGAATCCAAGACTGTAACCATAAAGAATATTGCCTTGTTTTTCGCCTTGTGCGCCTTTTTTTGTTGTTATGATGATGACACCATTGGCACCGCGTGAGCCGTATATAGCCGTTGCCGACACATCTTTAAGCACCTCGATGCTCTCAATGTCGCTTGGGTTGATGGTGGCAAGCGGATTAAGGCTGCCGTCGATTGCGCCAAGTCCGGTGCCGCTATTTGCCGCATCTTTAAAATAGATGAAGCCATCAATAACATATAGAGGTTCGTTGCTGGCATTTACTGAGTTGCCACCGCGAATGCGTATGTGGCTATCGGCTCCCGGCTGTCCGCTTGATGCCGTAACAGCCAAACCCGCAACTTGCCCACTCAATGCTTTATCCATTGTTGGTGCCGCTGAACGCGATATTACATCGGCTTTGACAGTTGTTACCGAACCTGTCAGTTGCGTCCGCTTTTGCGTTCCATAGCCAACAACAACCACCTCGCCAAGTTTTGTCGAATTGTCGGCAAGCTGAATTTCAATCGGCTCATCGGCATCATAAACGTCAATCTCTTGCGGCCGGTAACCGATAAACTGAACATTGATGGTTATTGGTAAAGTTGATTTTGTGGTAAGTGTAAAATTTCCGTCGTAGTCAGTAATTGTTCCGCGTTCGCGTCCTTGAGTTGATACTACTGTAGCTCCAACAAGTGGCTCACCATTGGCAGCATCGGTTACACGACCTGTTATTGTCACTTGGGCAATGGCTTGTATTGACAATACAATTATTACAATTGATACTAATATTTTTTTCATCGGTTTTATATTTAAAAGGATGTAGTTTCCCCATTATCACAGTGCAGATGATAAATTGCGCTGTGATAAGAAATAGGGAGAAAAGCCAGTGGGTCCTTGTTTTCTCCCAAAACAATTACTAATGACTATTTTTCGTTTTGAGCCAATTCTTTTTGTTCAATAAATTGGCGTTGTTCCGCTAAATCTTTGGGTTGAAGTTGGAGCAGTCCGTATTTGTGCAGATACTGAACACCATCGGTGAGTACCCAGTGTACAAAATTGTTGAGTGCCGCATTGGCTTTGTTGTACGAAAAGCCGACTCGCCCCGTCGGAATTTCATCAATTTGACGTTGCTCAAGCAGAGCGATAATGCCATCAAGATTAGCCGTATCAAGTATTTGCCGGCTACGTTTGTCGGCATCAATCGGGAGCAGCGCAATGCCTGATACTAATTGGCGGCTTTCGATGTTGTATATGTTCGAAAGTGAATTTACGCCCACCGATAAGGCATCGCGGGTAAGTGCTGAATTGATATATATGTCGTCGCCCTGTATGCGTTTGCCTCGATACTCCGATGGCTGCCGTCCTAATTTGTTGGCATACAGACGCGCCGCTGAGTATTGGCTTGCTCCGGTATAAACGTGAAGTCCAGCCAGTTTAGATTCGCGTTTATCGTCCGATAAATTGTCTTTTTCAAAAAGCAATTCTTTTATCTTTTTAGTATTCAATCGGTTTGTCCCAATTATCTGCAATGCCTCTTGATTATAGGCAATTATTGGCAAAACAGCATAACGGGCAAAAAACACGCCATCAGCATCGGTTACTACTTGGATAAAATTGTCGGTTGTCTGTGGTTTGCTTGAAATTACTTTTACATCAGCATTAGGTGTCGATTTTGAATATTCAGTTGCCAATTTTTCAATTAGCGGACGCGCAAAGTTGGATGTGCGAATGGTTATTTTTTCTGTTTGGGCATTAACTGTTGTTGCAGTCAGAAGCAATGCTATAATTATTTGTATCTGTTTCATTTTAAGTGTTTTTTAAAATTTGTTGTTTGGTTTTTCTTTTAAATTCGGTTTGGTTTCAAATTGTTGTGTTTTTGCGCGTACATCGGCGCATTCGGTTTTGCAAATTCCTTTTCATAATTCTCTTTTTTTCTCGATGCAAAAATCTGATGTTTTGAGTATGCGGCAAATCCCTTTTATCGGGCATTTGGCATACCATAGGTTTGGTATGTGTTTTATCGGCAAAAAATGAAACCGCAAATGCCGGAATCAGGTATTATGCTGATTGATTGGCGTTTGCGGTTACACCGAAAACTGTTAAGATGGCTACTTTCTATCTGTGTTTTTTAAAGATGACTTTGCTTATCCGCCACTTCGCCATTTATAATTTTGAACGAGTTAAGATGTATGCCTTCGTGCAGCGAAAGTATGGCATAGCGAATGGTTGGGTCGTTGGCAAGGCGCAGGTCTTCAGCCGATGGGCGCGACGGCGAAGCGGGATGGCTATGCCAATTGGCTAAAATCTGCAATCCGTGTTCGCGGGCATAACGCAGGGCCGCAAATTGGTCTTTAGGCGAAAAACTGAAATGCTCAGACGAGTGGTCGGTATTCTCCATCCAATAGTTTTCTGTTACCACATCGTTGTTGCCTAACAAGTAGCCACACGACTCGTTTGGAGCATCTTTTTGCGCTTGCTCTATAATCTCATCTATAACTTTTTTATCTATTTGCATAATTTTAGTTTTTCAGTGGTTAATGATTTTTCAAATCACATGCGGCTTGTTCATAATCAATAAGATGTTCGATGGTAGGATTACCGCCGCATATTTCGCAGCTATCGCGATGTTTGACAGGGACAGTGCGGAATTCCATTGTTTTGGCATTGAAAGTGAGCAATTTGTTTGTGAGCAACTCGCCAACGCCGGTAAAGTATTTTAAGGTTTCGGCAGCCTGAATAGTCCCAAGCATACCGGCAATCGCACCAAGCACACCGGCCTGTGAGCATGTAGGTACAGCACCTGCCGGGGGTGGCTCTTTAAACATGCAGCGGTAGCACGCCGTTCCGGGCAAATGTGTGAATGTTTGCCCGTTGAATCGCAATATTCCTCCGTGCGAGAATGGTTTCCCTGCCATTATGCATGCATCGTTTATCAAAAATTTGACAGGGAAATTATCGGTTCCGTCAACCACAAAGTCGTATTCTTTAATAATGTCAAGCGCATTCGACGAGTCGAGAAAAGTATGATATGTATCTACTTTAACATCAGGGTTTATTGCTGATATTTTTTCTTTGGCGCTTTCAACTTTGGCTATCCCGACATCTTTTGTAAAATGTATAATTTGCCGCTGAAGGTTTGAAAGGTCAACCACATCGGCATCGATTATGCCAATGCGCCCGATGCCGGCGGCTGCCAAATAAAGCGATACAGGCGCACCAAGTCCGCCTGCGCCAACAACCAAAACTTTGGCATTCAGTATTTTTTCCTGGCCCTCAACGCCAACATCTTGCAGCAAGATGTGGCGCGAGTAACGCTGTAATTGTTCTTCGGTAAAATCAAACATAATCTGCAATTTTTGAATCAATTAAAACTGATATTGGCCGCCACCCATAAAATACAGAAAATCAACTTTGTCGCCATCGTTAAGCGATATTTTATCCCAATCGTCGCGGTCAGCAAACTCCTCGTTCACCTGCACCGACACCATTTCCGGATTTTCCACCAGCAGCG